>JAYVRT010000108.1:0-8277 GCA_043776025.1 Archangiaceae bacterium
AACTAAATCAGCTTCTTGCTGAAGGTCATTGGATGGCACGTCGGGTGAAGATGTCTGCTCCAGCAGTACCACGATGGGGAGGATCATGAGCACCGACAAAAAGGGCACCAAGATTCTGGCGCGCACGTTTTTTACCCAGCTGCGTGCAGGGGCGTACACTCCGAACCAGATCCTGGACATCGCCACCGAGCTCATCGATCTGGTGACCAACGACTTGAAAGAAGCACCGAAGCAGACGGAAGAGAAATCAGGCGCCGAGCTTCGGCACTGAGCAGCAAGCAGCAGCCCTCGGGGCGCGCGCGAGCACCGGACCGGTTTCGGTACTTTGCGCCCCTTGGGAAGCGGTAAGTGACCCGGCCTGGCGCCGGGTTTTTTTATGTCTGAAGTCTGCGGGCGCGCGCAGCCGCCGCCGCGACGACCAGCATCCCGAAGGTCATCGCCGAGAACACCAGGCTGTACGACCAGGTGACGGTGCACGCCCACAGGCCGAGCCCCACGAGGAAGATCGCCACGTCGACGAGCAGGGGCTTGCGCGTCTCGTGCATCAGCGCGCCGGCGCAGATCGTGAGCGGAGTGCCGAAGATCACCTGCCGCTGGACGTCGGGCAGGTTGTTGAGCACCGCGTCGGCGTTGTGGACGAGGACCGCGGCGAAGATGACCGTGGTCCCGACCGCGAGCACCAGCACACCGCCGGCGGCCGCGTCCTTGGTGAGGCGCGCCTTCTCGTCGAACTGCTGAATCGCCAGGTCCACCAGCTGCTCGAGCGCGCTGTTGAGCATCTCGGCGAAGAGGACGAGGAGCACACAGAAGATCAGCGTCACCTTCTCCGCGAGCCCCAGGGGAATGCCGGCGCCCACCAGCCCGACCAGCACCGAGGAGATGACGTGCATCCGCATGTTCCGCTGGGTGATGACGGTGTTGATCAGCCCGTTCCAGGCGTGGCGCACCGACGCGATGAAGGTCGCCGGGGTCGGCGTCTTGAAGGGGGCGTGCGACACGCCCCGTGGGGTTAGCACAGGCGCGCCGGACACGGCAGACTGGGCGGCCTATGCGCGCTTGGGTGCCGGCGGTGGTCGCAGTGCTCGCGGGATGTTCGGTGCAAGCGCCGAGCGAAGAGGACCCGGCGGTCTCGCAAGAAGCGCAGGCGCTGGGCGAGCCGTTGACGACCGACGCCGGCTTCGTCTTCCCGTCGTGGGAAGAGCGGGTGATCTACGTGCTCACCAACCGCGCCCGCTCCGATCCCCAGAAGCAGCAGGCGGAGTGCATCCCCGGCGCGTACCGCGCGTGCCCCTGGTACGAGGCCAGCGACGGCGGGTGCTACACACCGCAGCCGCCGCTGGTGTGGGATCTCAACCTCTCGCGCTCCGCGCGGTTCCACGCGACGTACCTCTCGAAGGGGGCGCAGGCGCTGGGCCATGACAACTGCTGCACCTTGAAGCCGGACGACTCGACCAACGGGTGCGATGGAGACCCCGCCTGCGCTTGCGTCGCGGGGACCCAGGCGGGCACCTGCGCCGCCGGCTGCACCGGAGCGATCACCACCGCCGCGAGCCGCATCTCCCAGTTCAGCGGCAGCTACACCGGAGAGATCGCCCACCAGTTCTACACCGACCCGGTGGAGATTTTTCACGGCTGGGTCGACGAGCAGCTGGCGGCGATGCCGGCCTGCGGCTTCGGCGGCGGCAATGGGCACCGCTGGCTGATCATGAAAAACAACGGGCCGCGCATCGGGGCCGGCCATCACCGGATGGCGGCCTCGTGCAACTCGCCGTACTGGGTCGAGGACTTCGGCGGCGCGGCGGCAGCGATTCCGCGGATCCCCGGCGGCGTCCACTACCCGAAGTCAGGCACCGCGACCCAGCCATTCACCTTCTGGGCGAACTGGTACCACTCCGGCGGCTCGACGCCGCAGCGCAGCGCGGTGGTGGTCAACGGCAACTGCCGGACGATGACGCGCGAGTTCGGTTCGGCCCAAAACGGTGGCTACAAGTACCAGGGCACGATCGGGACCGGCTGCCAGCGGTACTACTTCCTCTTCGTCGACAGCGCGGGGACCCGGGTCACGTACCCCACCACCGGCTCGATGACGATCGGCGCCGGAGCGGCCTGCGCCAATGACTACGACCCGGCCCAGCTGCCCCCCGATTGTGAAGGCGCCGTCGACGGAGGAGGCGCCGGCGGCGGGACAGGAACCGGCGGCGGCAGCGGGACTGGCGGCGGGACGGGAGCGGGCGGCGGGACGGGAGCGGGCGGCGGGACGGGAGCGGGCGGCGGAACAGGAACCGGCGGCGCCAGCGGGACAGGCGGCGGCAGCGGGACGGGCGGCGGCAGCGGCGCCGGTGGATTTGCCGGGACCGGCGGAGGGGGCGCCACCGGCGGAGGCTCCGGCGGTGCGACGGGCGGGGGCTCCGCAGGAGGAATGGGGGCGGCGGGTGGGTGCGGCTGCTCGACGGGCCCCGGCGGATTCCTCCTTCCGCTGCTCGCCTTCGCCCTGTCGATGCGCCGTCGGGCGCGGACCGGCTGAGATTCGACCCGCTACTTCGCGGAGCGACGCCGCAGCCCCAGGGCCGCCAGCGCCAGCAGGGCGCACGTGCTCGGGTCGGCCGCGTTGCAGCCACAGCCGGGCTTGATGATCCCGCGGTTGTTGCCGACCTTGGTCTCGTCAACCGTCGGCCCGGCGTCGACCGCCGGGGGTGGCGCCGTTCCCGCGTCCGCGACGACCACACCCGCGTCTGGCGCTCCGGCGTCAGTTGGCGTGATCCGGCCGGCATCGACCCCGGCGTCGGCGACGACGACTCCCGCGTCGACCGGCGTTCCCGCGTCGACCCCCACCACGCCGCCATCCGTCACCTGGCAGCCAGGCGGCCCGGTGAGCGTGGTGTCCATGCTCGCCCGTCCGTCGGTCGCGAAGTTGAACCAGCTCTGGAACCGCTGCCGGTACGCGTCGACCTTGGCGATTTCAGCCGCGGTGGCGGTGTGCCCCGCGTGCGCCACGAGCGCGAAGGCGACCCGGAAGCACTTCTGCGAGGTGGTGACCGACGGGTTGCGCGGGCCAATCGCGCGGATCACGTCCTGGATGTCGACGGTGAAGCCCGTGCCGGTCATCGTCGTCCCCGCAGTGTTGCGCCACGTCGGCTGCACCGCCGCGCCACGCCCCGAGCCGTCGTCGACGATCAAGATCGGAGAGACCTCGGCCGGGGCCCGCAGGCCCATGAAGTACTGATCGAACGGGTTGTACTTCCGCACGCCGCCCTCGAGCTTGTAGCTGCCATTCCCCTGCGGGGTGATGAAGCTTCCGTACATCACCGAGCGCGCGTCCGCGTAGTGGTTCCAGTGGCCATTGGGCTTGAGCGTCGGGTCCGCCGGATCTCCGGTGTCGCCACGCAGCAGGAACCGTTTCCCCTTTCCGTCATTCTTGTCGTACGTCGCCCAGAGCAGCCAGTGGTGGCCGTACTCGTGGCCCATCAGCTCGGCGCCGGTGATCCCCATCCCCAGCGGGAGGATCCCTCCGAAGAGCGTCGTCGCCTGATCATCCGGGCTCGCGGGCAGCTGGCCGAGTGAGCCCATGAAGACGCACTGGCCGAGCTTCGCCGCGCTGCCATAAGCAACCGCCGGATCTCCGGTGAGCGAGGCGAAGGGGCCGTCGCTGATCCCCTGGGTCGTCTGACGCACGATGTTTCCGAGCATCGTGTTGCTGATGCCCAGCTCCGGCGTGTTCATCGGGTGGGTGGTGAACATCACCACGCCGTCGTAGTCGTCGGCGAACTGGGTGTAGAGGCCCATCGCGGCGAACTCGCACAGCGTCGTCCCCATCGGGATCAACGGAGGAAGGCTGTCCATGTCGTGCTGCCCACCGTCGACGTCCTCCACCACCATCACCTGCCCGCTGGCGTAGTTGGCGGCGAATGTTGGAACAGCAGCAAGCAGAGCGAGGAGCAGCGGTGCGCGGTTCATCGTGACCTCCGGCGAAGCCGCTGCCTCAGAACATACTCCGGCATATGTTTTCAAGTCGCAGCGGGTCGCATCGGTGGTCGCCTCGAGGAAACGGCTACTTTTCCCGGCGGTACACGACGCCCGCCCAGGTCAGCTCGTCGCAGCGTGGCGCGTAGCTCGCCGCGTAGGTCGACAGCCCCGAGGTCCCCGTAAGGTCGAGGCCAGTGCAGGCGTAGGTGCCTGACTCGCCATAGTCGCTGTGCTGCCAACTCCAGCTGTCGGTTCCACTGAACGTGAGGTGCCAGGTGCACGAGCAATCCTGTCCGGTTGGGCAGCGGCCACACTCGCCCTTGGTGACGGACGCGAAGACCGCGCCCGCGACCGCAGCACAGGCGCCAGAGAACGTCCGCGGGGTGCATCCGCCATCGCCGGCGTCGGACACCCCCGCGTCCTCCTCCAGGATTGACCGGGGACACCCAGAGAGGATCACCAGCAGGCAGACCCAGCGCATGTGGCTGAGCCTACCCGTTCCGTCGCATCCCTCCTCAGGCGATCCTCCGGCCTGTGATGATCCGGATCCGCACCGAGATGATCGCGGGTCGCTCTGACCCGGACTCTTCCGCTATACCGAAGGGCCGATGTTCGCCCTCGTCGCCGCCCTGCTCGCAGCCGCTCCGCCCACGTGGGCCGACGACTGCGGCCTCGAGCCGCCCGGCAGCTATGTCCCGCGCGCGGTTCCGACCCGCCCCGACGAGGTGGCCTGGCAGCCGGGGGAGCCGCCGCTGGTCCGCGCCGAAGCGCCGCGCCACGGGCGGACGGCCAGCGCGTCCACCGCCAACCTCAACGGGCAGGGCGCGCTCATTGGGAAAGTGATCTACCTCTCCGCCGGCCACGGCTTCACCTGGACGGTGACCTCGTGGCAGACGCAGCGGCCGACCACCAATGAGATCGTCGAGGACCTCGTCTCTACCGAGACGGTGCACCAGGTGCTCGTGCCGATGCTGCTCAATGCCGGCGCGCAGGTCGTCACCGTGCGCGAGGCGGATCTCAACCCGCGGATGGTGATCGTCGACGACGGCTCGGCCGGGTACGTCGAGGCGGGGCCCGGCTTCTCCGACTCGACGCTGGCAGGGTGGGGCGCTCCGGCTTCGCCGATGCTCACCGGGGTCAACCCGTTCGCGCTGGCGAAGAACCGGCTGATGACCGCCGCGCCCTCCGGCACCGCGAGCGCGAGCTACACAGTGAACTTCCCTGCCGACGGCTACTACAACCTCAACGTCAGCTACTCCGCGTTCACTGGGCGGGTCACCGACGCCCACTACATCGTCAAACACGCCGGCGGCGACACCGAGCTGCGCGTCAACCAACGCCACCACGGGAGCACCTGGGTGCTGCTCGGGCGCTTCTATTTCAAGCAGGGCAGTCGGTTGGCGCTGGTGGTGAAGAATGACTCCCAGGACGTCGGCAACGTCTCGCTCGACGCGGTGCGCTTCGGTGGAGGCATGGGGCTCGTCGACCGCGGCTCGGGCGTCAGCGGGCGCCCCCGCTTCGAGGAGTGCTCCCGGTACCACGCGCAGTACTCGGGTGCGCCGACGAGCGTCTACGGCAACACCGCCGACGATCACACCGACGACATCGGCACCCGGTCGAACTTCGCCGCCTGGGTTCACGAGCCCGGTGAGGACGCGGTGTACCTCGCGTGGCACACCAACGCCGCGGGCACGCCCAACGTCGGGCACGGCACCGACATCTATGTCTACGGGCCCAACCCGCCCGACGGGACGTACAACTTCACCGGCGTGGCCGGCAGCGACAAGCTCGCCCAGTTCGTCCACACCGAGCTGATCAACGACATCCGCGCGAGCACCGGCTGGAACAAGCCAGCGTGGACCGACCGGGGAATTCACTCGGCGTACTTCGGAGAGCTCAACCCGTCGCGAAACAACGAGATGCCCAGCATCTTGATGGAGATCGCCTTTCACGACACCACCACCGACGCGGTGAACCTCCAGGAGCCGGGCTTTCGCTACCTCGCGACCCGGGCAATCACCCAGGGGATCATCCGGTACTTCGCCGACAAGGACGGCCTGGCGCCGAAGTTCCCGCCCGAGCCGCCGACGCACCTGGCGGCGCTCAACCAGCCGGGGGGGATGGTGAAGCTGCAGTGGCACGCTCCCGCCGGCGACACCCAGGGCGTGTGGGGCGCGGCGCCGATGAAGTACCGGGTCTACGCCAGCGCCGACGGCCTCGCTTGGGACAACGGCGCCGACGTCGCCGCGACGTCCGTCACCCTCCCGCTCCCCGCAGCTGCCGCACGGTACTTCCGGGTCGCGGCGGTCAACGACGGCGGGGAGAGCTTTGGCTCGGAGATCGTCGGCGCGCGTGCTCCGGTTCCGGGAGGGAAGACCTTGCTGGTGGTCAACGCCTACGACCGTCTCGAAGCGGCGATCGGCACCCGCGACAATCTGGCGGCCTACGGGCTGGGTCAGGTCTTGCGGATTCTGCTGTGGAAGATGAACGACGCCTCGTACCTCGGGCGGTGGGGGGACGCGATCGACGCGGCCCAGGTCGGCTTCGACACCGCCACCACGCTCGCGGTCACTTCCGGCGACGTCGCGCTCGGCGGCTACGCGATGGTCGGCTGGCTGGCGGGGAAGGGGCACCCGGGCGGCGCGGGACCTTCGGCGGCGGAGCAGACCGCGCTGAAGAACTACGCAGCGGCGAGCAAGCCGCTCTTCTTCTCCGGAGCGACGGCGATCAGCGCGCTCGCGCTTGGCTCCGCGACGGATCAGCAGTTCCTCAGCTCGGTGCTGCGCGCGGGGGCGGCCGCTCCGAGCTCCCAGGCAGTCGTCAACGGCAGCGACTTTCTCCTCGGCGTGTCGGGCCTGGCGCTCGACGACGGGCAGTCGGGGGCATACGCGACCGGGCCCTCCGACGCCCTCACCGCCAACGGGGGCGCGACGCTGATCGGAGCGTACCCCGCTGGCCCCGGCGCTGCGCTCGCCGCGAGCAAGCTGCAGGTCACGTTCGGGTTTCCCTTCGAGACGATCGTCTCGCGGCCGCAGCGGCTCGAGGTGATGGCGAGGGTGATCAAGTACTTCGACGTCGGGACGTTGGCCGACGGCGGCACGCCTCCCCCGCTCGACGGCGGGGCCGACGCCGGCAACACCGACGGTGGCGCCTCGACCGACGGCGGCGTCTCGACCGACGGCGGCGCGAACCCCGACGGGGGGCCTGGCCCTCAGATCACGCTGAGCAAGGTGCCCGACTCGTACGCCGGAGCTCCCACCGGCGGCTGTGGCTGCTCGACCGTCGAGGGACTCTCGCCCCTGCTTCTGCTCGCGCTGTACCGCGTGATCCGCGCACGATCTGCGCGTTGATCTTCGAGGGGGGTGGGTCTATCTGTCAGCGCCATGACCACCAAATTCGCAATCAACGGCTTCGGACGCATTGGTCGAATGGTTCTCCGCGCGGTGCTCACCCGCCACGAGAAGGACATCGAGATCGTCGCGATCAACGACCTCGACAAGCCGGCGACGCTGGCGCACCTGTTCAAGTACGACTCGGTGCACCGCAACTGGCCGGGCCCGGTGAAGGTCTCCGAGAAGGGGATGAGCATCGACGGCAAGGAGTACCGGGTCACCGCGGAGAAGGATCCCTCGAAGCTGCCGTGGAAGGAGCTCGGGGTCGACGTGGTCCTCGAGTGCACCGGCCGCTTCACCGACAAGGAGAAGGCGAGCCAGCACCTGACCGCCGGCGCGAAGAAGGTGCTGCTGTCGGCGCCCGGCAAGAGCCCGGACATCACCGTCGCCTTCGGGATCAACCACGACGGCTACGACTCGGCGAAGCACCACATCATCAGCAACGCTTCGTGCACCACCAACTGCCTCGCCCCGGTGGCGAAGGTCCTCAACGACACCTTCGGGATCGACAAGGGGCTGATGACCACGATTCACAGCTACACCAACGACCAGCGGATCCTCGACCTTGTTCACGACGACCTGCGCCGCGCCCGCGCCGCCGCGCTCTCGATGATCCCCTCGTCCACCGGCGCCGCCAAGGCGATCGGCGAGGTGCTCCCCGCGCTCAAGGGCAAGCTCAACGGCCTCGCGGTGCGCGTGCCGACCCCGAACGTCTCGCTCGTCGACCTCACGGTGATGCTGAAGAAGAACACCAGCGTCGAGGAGATCAACGGCGCCTTCAAGAAGGCCGCCGAGGGCGCGCTCAAGGGCGTGCTCCAGTACAACGACGAGCCCACGGTCAGCATCGACTACAACGACAACCCGCACTCGGCGATCTTCGACTCGCTCAGCACCTTCGTGATGGAAGGCAACATGGCCAAGG
>JAYVRT010000109.1:0-2515 GCA_043776025.1 Archangiaceae bacterium
GGCTGTATCTCAGAAGGCCCAGCTGATCGCCGACGCGATCTATTCGCGCGCTTCGGGCGGCAGATAAACCCCGCAATTCGCGGCGGTTACAGTCTTCCGCAGCAGAACGTTGAAACGCTTTGACTAACAGGGGCTCGCCCCCTTATGTACGGCGTTTCCGTGCCCCCGGAGGGGGGAAGTTCCTTCGTCTTTACGGGACCTTTGAGGGCTGACGCGACGCGATGAGCACCGTAGAAGTCTTCTTCCTCGCCATCTACTTCGGCGTCCTTGCCGTGCTCTCCATTTATGGATCGCACCGCTATCGGATGGCCTATCTCTATTACCGGCACAAGTTTCAGCTCCCGACTCCGAAGGGAACACTGAAGACGATGCCGCCGGTGACGATCCAGCTGCCGATCTTCAACGAGATGTACGTCGTCGAACGGCTGATCGATTCCGTCTGCAAAATCGACTACCCGCACGCCCTGCTCGAAGTGCAGGTGCTCGACGACTCCACCGACGAGACCTGCGGCATCGCCCGCGCCTGTGTCGAGCGGTGGAAGCAGAAGGGCGTCGACATCGTCTACCTCCACCGCGAGAACCGCTTCGGCTTCAAGGCCGGCGCGCTCGAGGCGGGCCTGAAGGTCGCCAAGGGCGAATACGTCGCGGTGTTCGACGCCGACTTCGTGCCCAGCCCCGACTTCCTCCAGCGCACGGTGGCGTTCTTCTCCGACCCGAAGGTCGGCATGGTCCAGGTGCGGTGGGGCCACTTGAACCGCGAGTACTCGATTCTCACCCAGGCCCAGAGCATCTTCCTCGACGGCCACTTCATCATCGAGCACACCGCCCGCAATCGCAGCGGCTGTTTCTTCAACTTCAACGGCACCGCGGGCATCTGGCGCCGCGAGACGATCTTCGATGCCGGCGGGTGGCAGCACGACACCCTCACCGAGGACCTCGATCTGTCGTACCGCGCTCAGCTCAGGGGCTGGCAGTTCGTCTTCCTTCCCGAGGTCATCTCGCCCGCCGAAGTTCCGGTCGACATGAACGCCTTCAAGGGCCAGCAGCACCGCTGGGCCAAGGGCAGCATCCAGACCGCGCGCAAGCTGCTGCCGCGCATCTTGAAGAGCGACCTGCCGTTCGCGGTCAAGCGCGAGGCCTTCTTCCACCTGAGCAACAACGTCGCTTACCTGCTGATGGTGCTGCTGTCGGTGCTGATGCCGCTGTCGATGGTGGTGCGCTTCGAGCACGGCCTGTACGGGACACTGTTCCTCGACCTGCCGTTCTGCATCGCTGCCACGCTCTCGGTCTGCTTCTTCTACATCGCCACCCAGCGCGAGCTCGGCCTTGGCTGGTGGGCACGGATCAAGTACCTGCCGTTCTTGATGAGCCTCGGCATCGGTCTGGCGATCAACAACGCCAAGGCAGTGGTCGAGGCGCTCTTCAAGCAGGAGTCCGGCTTCACCCGCACTCCGAAGACTGGCGCGGAAGGCCGCCAGTCGCTGCGCGTCAATAAGGCCTACCGTGGCAAGGCGTCGTGGATGCCCTACGTCGAGCTCGCGTTCGGCGCCTACTTCACCTGGGCCGTCTGGTTCGCCTGGGATCACGACGTCTACACGTCGCTGCCGTTCCTCGTGCTCTTCCAGCTGGGCTTCCTCTACGTCGGCGTCTCCAGCTTGCTGCAGGCCTGGGGGTTGACCGGCGGAAGCCGCCGCAAGGCGATCGTCCGGTCGTCGAGCGTCGAAGTCCCGATGGTCTGATCGGCCTCCTGCTTCAGCCGTCGCGATGACGACTGAAGTCCGGAAGACGACCTCGAAGACCGGGCGGAAGCGCGTCGAAGGGACCTGGTACGTCGCCGCCCTGAGCTTGACCTGCGATGCCGCGGCGCCGACTCCGGTCGCGCCGAAGTAGCCCGCGGCCAACCGCGACGGCGGGTTACTTCTTCGCCCGCTCGATCTTGATCGCCTTCTCGCCCTGCTTCTTCCCGGCGAGGGCCTCGAAGCCGGCGACGTCGTCTTCGGCGACGAAGAGGTAGCTGAAGCTGCGCAGCACGTCGGCGCGCTGCACCTTGCCGCCGGGCGCGCCCACGGTCTCCAGCGCCGCAGTGAGGCTGGCACCGTCGAGGCCGTCGAGGCTTCCCAGGTTCAGCCACAGCCGCACCTGGCCCGGAGCGGGCGGCGCGACCTCGGACTTCTCCCGGCGGGGACGGCGCTCGCGATCTTCCCGGCGAGGCCGGTCTTCACGGCCTTCGCGCGGCGGGCGGTCTTCGCGGGGCGCGCGGGTGGCCCGCACCTCATTGCTCGCCATCGGCCGCTCGGAGCGCACTTCCAGCGGGCCCGACGGCTCATCGGCGGTCGGGTCGGGGATCGGCGGCGTCTCGCCGCGCTGCAGCGCTTCGAACAGCTCGCGGTCGGACATCTTCTTCGCGCCCGAAGGCGCCCGGCGTGCAGGGGCCGGCGAGGCGGCGCGGGTCACCGCGGGAGTGCCCTCGGAGGGGGTCGGCGCGTCCTGGGCGATCGGCACCTCGGGCGACGGA
>JAYVRT010000110.1:0-8253 GCA_043776025.1 Archangiaceae bacterium
ACGAAAACCTTGTGACCAGCGTCGTCGAGATAGAAACGCCCGCCCCTCCACTTCGCGACCCAGTCCGGCATGGTGCCTCTCCCGCCCGATTACGTACAGGCTACGTACAGGAGCTATCAGAACCTGAATTTCAGAGGCAAGTGGCTACCTTCGAATCCTAGTTCCCCAGCTCGCAAGGCCAGCAGTCGCCCGCCGGCGGCGAGGCAAAGGTGGCATTGCCGAGGCGCGCTCCTTATACCCCCGGCCGCTCGTCATTCAGACGCGCGGCAAGGGAGCAACCATGTACGTCGTCGCTGGAGTCACCGGACACGTCGGATCTGTTGTCGCCAAAGAGCTGCTTGCCGCCGGAAAGAAAGTCAGAGTCGTCGTCCGCGACGCGAAGAAAGGCGAGGCCTGGTCCAAAGCCGGCGCTGAGCTGGCAGTCGGCTTGCTCGAGGACGCCGCCTTTCTCGCTGGCGCGCTCAAAGGCGCCACCGCTTTCTTCACGCTGCTGCCGACGGATTTCGCTCCCCCCGACATGTATGTGCTTCAAGTGCGGAAGGCCGATGCGATTGCCGGCGCGGTCAAGCAGTCGGCAGTGCCGCACGTGGTGCTGCTCTCGAGCGTCGGCGCGGACCTCGAGAAAGGCACCGGGCCAATCCTCGGCCTGCACTACCTCGAGAAGAAGCTGCGCGAGACGGGGACCCGGCTGACCGCGATTCGCGCTGGCTCGTTTCAGGAGAACATCGGGAACAGCATCGGGGCGGCAAAGGCCCAGGGCATTTTCCCGAACTTCTCAGGCTCAGCCGACTACCCGATGCCGATGATCGCCACCCGGGACATCGGCAAGTTGGCGGCCCAGGCGTTGCTCGAACCGGCTGCCAACAGCGAAGTCGTCGACCTGCAAGGGCCGGCGTATTCGGTTCGAGATCAGGCGAAGAAGCTCGGCGCGGCGCTGGGTAAAGAGCTGAAGATCATCGACGTCCCTGCAGCAGGCCACGTCGCGGCGATGACCCAGGCCGGAATGCCGCCGCACATCGCGGTGAAGTTCGCCGAGATGTACGCCGGATTCGCCTCAGGCCAGGTGAAGCCCAGTGGAGCTCGCCTCGTCCAGGGCACCACCACCCTCGACGAGGTCCTCAAGACGCTGGTCTGACGCGCGAGGGCTTCGCCGCCCGGCCGGCTTCAATCCGGCTGGCGTCGGTCAACCGCTGGCCGCTTCCTGCGCGAGACGGCCGCCGGGCCACGGCGCACCGAAGGCATCCCAGGTGCGGCCAGGGAGCGGCGCGCCTCGGCAGACAACGCCAGGGGTTCGGCCCATTGTTCTGCATTGGCTAACAGCGGCGTAGCGATAATGCGGATTCCCCGCGCGCTGAGCGTGTCCTACGAAACAGGTCGCGAGGTCTCAGCGACATGGTTTCCGGCTCCACCCCCAGCACCGCACGCCCCCCCCGGCTGAGTCTGAAGCTGCTGGCTTGCGCGGTCTCCGTGCTCGCCTCGCTCGCGCTCGCCGAGGGAGCCGCGACGCTGCTCCACCGCGGCGCCTACCCTTACCTCAATCTCTTCGAGCCCGACGCGCGCTACGGGGTGCGGCTGCAGGCCAACGCGAACACCCGGGTTCGCAGCCGCGATGGGCGCATCACCGAGATCTCCACCAACAGCCTGGGCTTTCGCGGGCCGGAATGGGTCGCGACTCCGTCGGCGCAACCCCGGGTGCTGGTGCTGGGAGACTCACAGGTCTTCGGCTACGGCGTTCCCTTCGAAGAAACGATGGGCCGCAAGCTGCAGCGGCGGCTCGGCCCGGGCGCTCAGGTCTTCAGCGCCGGGGTTCCTTCCTGGGGCCCGCACGAGTCGTCGCTCGCGCTCGCCGACCTCGGCCCGCGCTTCCGGCCTACCCAGGTGGTGTTCGTCGCCAACGCGGCGAACGACTGGTTCGAGACGGTTCCCAACCTGCGGCGCACCACCGCGGAAGACGGCTGGGCAGCGTCGCCCGGGCCCCACGGCGCCGCGTTTCCGTTTCGGCCCTTTCTCTTCGGGCGATCTCACCTCGTGCTCGCCGCTCGCCAGGTGGCGAAGGTGATCGGACCGGCCGAGCTTCCCCCGGCCGAGCTGGCGCTGCGGCTGAGCCGGGACCTGGGTCGGCTGCGCGACGCTCACGCCCCGTACCGTTCGCCCCTCGGAGCGCCGCTGGCCCAGACGGTCGAGCTGTGCCGACAGCTGTCGTGCGAGGTGCTGGCGGTCGCCCTCCCCCTCGACGTCCAGGTCAGCCGCGCGGAGTGGCCCAAGTACCGCAGCGAAGGCGCCCCGATGGCCGACAGCGAGGCGCTGCTCGAGGACTTCCTCGCCGACGCCAGCTCCCTCGGCGTTCGGGGGGCGAATCTTCTTCCCGGGCTACGCGCGGCCGAACCGGGTGCGTTTCTCGCCGACGACTACCACCTCTCCGGACGGGGCCACTCGGTGGTCGCGGCGGTGATCGCCTCTCTGATTCAACAACCCCAGGTGAGCCGATGATCGCCACTGCCATGTTCTCGCGGGTGATGTTGCGGATGCTCGCGCCGGTGGTCTGGCGCAGTGCGGAGAAGGTCGCCTCCAAGCTCGAAGGGTTCGCCGCCACCGAAGCAGGCAGCGCCCTGGACATGCTCAAGGCCGCGGAGCTGACCGAGGATCCGAAGCTGCGCCGGCTCTTCTTCCGCCACGCGATGGACGAAGCGCGCCACGCCCGGCTGTTCCGCGACGCCTCCCGCGCGCTGTCGCCGGACGTGCGTCACGCCGCGTCGGAATACAGCCTGATCCACGCCCGCCGCCAGAACCTGTTCGCCCGGATGCCCCTCACCGAGTTTATCGCCTTCGTCTACCTCGCTGAACGCCGCGGAGAGCTCCAGTTCCAGGCGCTCAGAGCTCACTTTCACGGGCAGGACGAACTCGAGTCGCTCTTCGCGCGGGTGGCGAAAGAAGAACGCTTTCACGTCGCCTACAGCCAGAAGCTGCTGCGCAGCTGGGAAGCCGAAGGCCGCGCGCTCGAAGTGACGAAGGCGCTGTGGAAGGTGCGGCTGACCCGGGCGTGGGAAGGGTGGCGGCGATCGGGGCGGATCCTCGGCGATCTCACCAGCCGGGTGCTGCTGGGCGCCGTCTACCTGGCGGTGCTGCCGCTGTTCGTCGTCGCGGCCCGGCTGTTCGACCCACCGACGATCGGCTGGAAGCAGCGGACTGCTCTCCCCGCCACCCTCGAAGCAGCCAGGAGGCAGTTCTGATGCCCCGTTTCGACGCACAGCACCCGGCGCATCACGAGCGCGGTCGAGGCCTGGGGCACGCGCCATGATCGTCCTCGGAATCAGCGCGTTCTTTCACGATGCCGCCGCGGCCTTGTTGGTCGACGGCGAAGTGGTGGCCGCCGCGCAGGAAGAGCGGTTCAGCCGGATCAAGCACGACGCCGCGCTCCCGGTTCAAGCGGCGAGGTTCTGCCTCGAGCAAGCGGGCGTGAGCATCGAGCAGGTCGATCACGTCGTCTTCTACGAGAAGCCGCTGCGCAAGTTCGAGCGGATCCTCGTCACCCACCTGCGTGAATTCCCCCGCAGCCTCCCGCAGTTTCCGCGCGCGCTCGCGACCTGGCTCGGCAAGCGGCTGTGGCTCAAGGGCGAGCTGTGCTCTGCGCTGGGCTGTACCTCGGAGCAGTTGCTGTTCTCCGAGCACCACCTGTCGCACGCCGCGTCGGCGTTCTTCAGCTCGCCGTTTCAGAGCGCCGCGGTGGTGGCCATCGACGGCGTCGGCGAGTGGGCGACGACTTCGATCTACCGCGCCAGCTCGGGGCCGGAGGGTTCGAAGCTCGAGCTGCTCGAAGAGCTGCACTTCCCCCACTCGATCGGCCTGCTCTACTCGGCGCTCACCGCCTTCCTCGGCTTCGAAGTGAACGAGGGCGAATACAAGGTAATGGGGCTGTCCGCGCACGGAGAGCCGCGCTTTCTCGAGCAGCTCGAGCGGCTGTGCACCATCGCTCCCGACGGTTCGCTGAGTCTCGACACCCGCTACTTCTGCTTCCAGCGGCACCCGACGAAGAGTTTCACTCCCGCACTCGAAGAGCTGCTCGGGCCGGCGCGCGTTCCCGGCGCGACGCTCAACCTCCCGGCGCGCACCGACGACGATCGCCGCTTCGCCGACGTCGCCGCGAGTCTGCAGAAATTCACCGAGCGCTATCTGCTCGCCCTCGCGCACCGGGCGAAGCAGCTCACTTCAGAGCGCAACCTCTGTCTCGCCGGAGGCGTCGCCCTCAACTGCGTCGCCAACCGCCATGTTCAGGTCCAGGGTCCGTTCGAGCAGCTCTTCGTTCAGCCCGCGGCCGGCGACGCCGGCGGCAGCCTCGGAGCCGCGCAGTGGGTGACCCACGTGCTCCATGGTCTGCCCCGGGTGGCGCCGATGCGGCACGCGTTCCTCGGCGCCGCCTACGCTCCGAGTGAGATCGCGCAGTTCCTCTCCGACTGCCGGGTGGAGTTTCACGCCTTCGCCGATCGGGCCGAGCTCGCCGACGAGGTGGCGCGCTTGCTCTCGGAGCAACAGGTGGGCGGTTGGTTTCAGGGCCGCTTCGAGTGGGGCCCGCGCGCCCTCGGGGCCCGTTCGATTCTCGCCGATGCGCGAGATCCGAAAGCGCAGGAGAGGGTGAACCGGAAGATCAAGTTCCGCGAGGGCTTCCGCCCCTTCGCGCCCGCGGTGCTCGCCGAGGAGGCCTCACGCTGGTTCGAGGTCTCCGCGGAGGACCAGCTCGCGCCGTTCATGTGCTCGGTGGTGCCGGTCCGCCCCAATGCCGGGCTCCCGGCGATCACCCACGTCGACGGCACCGCGCGGGTGCAGGTGATTCACCAGGCCGACAACCCGGGCTTCCATGCCCTGGTCGACGCTTTTCGCCGCCGCACCGGCGTCGGGGTGCTGCTCAACACTTCGATGAACCTCAAGGACGAGCCGCTGTGCGCCTCTCCCGCCGAGGCCTACGCGGTGTTCGCCCGTTCGGACCTGGACTTCCTCGTTCTCGAAAACTGCCTGATTGAAAAGAGGCCCTGATGAAAGCGCTCGCCGGTCCGTCGATTCTTCACCCTGCCCCTCGCGCCCGCACGGTCGCGCGCACCTCGATTTTTCTCGAGCTGTGCCGGGCGCTGGTCGCCAGCGGCCGCTGGTGGATGGTGCCGATGGTGGTGGTGCTCGCGCTGTCCGCGCTGCTCCTCGCTGCCGTCGCCGCCGTCGAATACGTCGCCCCCTTCGTCTACACGATTTTCTAGGAGAGAACCCACATGGCTCACCGTCCCCTCGTCGTCATTCTCGCCGCGCTGGCGCTGTCCGCCTGCTTTCGCCCTGCCACCGAAGACCCGCTCACTGCGCCTGACCCCTCGGTGCTGACCGAAGAGGTTCGCAGCTGCCACGCGGGAAAGGCGTGCACCAAGGCCGCCGACTGCTGCTCCGGATACTTCTGTGACAACGCCAGCTACGGCCCGGCGAAGTGCGCCGCCGCGCGCGCGAACGGCGGGTACTGTTTCAACGACAACCAGTGCAAGAGCCGAGTCTGCGAGAGCGGACAGTGCGTCGCCAGGGCTTGCACTCCCGCGGCCCAGGCCTGCAGCCAGGACTCAGACTGCTGCTCGGGCACGTTCTGTGACGATCTCACCTACGGCCCGGCGAAGTGCCGCGCGCCCCAGGGCAATGGCGCGTTCTGCACCGAGAACAACCAGTG
Organism: Archangiaceae bacterium; assembly: GCA_043776025.1. GTDB lineage: Bacteria > Myxococcota > Myxococcia > Myxococcales > Myxococcaceae > JAYVRT01. The sequence goes on from JAYVRT010000110.1 coordinate 5,693, forward strand.
TCAGACCAACATCTGCCGCTCGAACGCCTGCGCCTCGGCATGCGTCGCGACCGGTCACACCTGCACCAAGGACCCAGACTGCTGCGGCGGCGCGTTCTGCAACAACCTCACGTATGGACCCGCCCAGTGCACCGCGCCGCTCGCAAACGGCGGCTCGTGCTTCGCGGACAACCAATGCCACAGCGGCAATTGCCAGGCCGGAACCTGCGTCAGCGCGGTCTGCGGGCACTCCGGCACCGCCTGCACCACCGGCGGCGATTGCTGCAGCGGGACCTTCTGCAACAACTTCACCTACGGGCCGTGGAAGTGCGAAGCGCGTCAGGCGAATGGGGCTTCCTGCAGTGCGGACGATCAATGCACCAGCGGCTCGTGCCAATCAGGAAGCTGCGCGGCCGCGACCTGTGCCAGCGTGGCGACCCCGTGCAGCACCAACGCCGACTGCTGCGCGGGAACGTTTTGCTTCAACTACACCTACGCGCCGCCGGTCTGTAAGGCCACCCTCGCCGACGGCAGCTACTGCTACCAGGACGCGCAGTGCCACAGCAGCCACTGCGCGAACTCGAAGTGCGTGGCGGCGGCTTGCGTCGCCAACGCAGACGCCTGCACCGGTGACACCGACTGCTGCGTTTCGAGCTACTGCAAGGTGAGCTCGCCGTATCTGGCAGTGCCTGCCTCCTGCGTCGCAGCGGGAGCGGCCAATGCCTACTGCAACACCAACCGCCAGTGCGTCAGCCTCAATTGCGTCAACCACGCCTGCGGGCCCTGAGGGCGCCGAAAGCCATCGAAGGCCCGATGCGAGCGCCGCCGTCCGGTAGGATGGCGCCCATGGGACGACTCGCAGCGCTGATCGTCGTCCTGCTCGGGGCCATCACCCAGGCTCAAGGCGCGAAGGACGACGATCTGAGCAGCGCCTTCGGGCCGCAGCCGGCGGCAAAGAAGTTCGAGCCCGAGCACAACGTCGCCGCCCCACCGTTGCCGGACGATCCGAACGCGCCGCTGCGCGCCACTTTCGAGCAGGACCTCGCCGCCGCGCAGAAGACCCTGGACGCGGGCGACGCCGCCGCGGCCCGCGAGCAGACGGTGATGTTGGAAGTGAGCGCGATGGGGCTTGGAGGACCGGAGCGGGTCCGGGTCCATCATCTTCAGCGCGCCGCGGCCGCGAAGCTCAGCGACCGCAAGGCGCTGAAGGAGGCGGACGAGAAATGGCTCGCCGCGTGCGGCCCCAACGACGTGGCCCCCTGCCGCGCTTCGGCGCTCGAAGCAATCGCGGTCTACGACCCGCAGCGGGCCGACAAGGTTCGCGCCGCTGACGCGTGTCTGATGGCGGCGGAGGCGAAGCCGGGCAAACCTCCCCCAGCGTGCCTCGACTCGGCTGGGGCGCTGTACCAGAAGTCAGACGACTCGCTGATGATCGCGCGGGTCGAACTGGCGCGCGCGCTGGCGCTCGCGAGCGAAGTCAAACAGAGCAGCGCCGCGAAGAAGGCGCTGGCCAGGCTGGCGGCCTCGAACGACGATCGGGTGGGCGCGGTGCGCCGCACGGCGCTCGAGACGCAGTCACGCCTCGAGCTTGCGCAGGGCGCGACCGAGGCCGCCGTCAAGGACGCGATCCTCGCCTCCGAGGCCTGGGCGAGCACCCTTCCCCCCGCTCGCCATCCCTGGGCGCGAAGCCCGATGCTCGACGTCGCCTGCGCCGCGTACGAGAAGACGAAGGGCGCGGGCGCCTGCCGGAAGTTGGAGAAGCGCGTCGCTGGCGGCTACCTCTTCCACGACTTCTCCGTCGCACAGCTCGGGGAACAGCTCATCAGCCACGACAAGTTGGTGGAGGTGAACGAACACTACGGGGTGCTGATTCAGAACTGCCTCGCCGCGGAGATTCTGACGCTCGACCGCACCGCGACGATCAGCTACCGGGTGCGGTGGTTGGTGATCAGTGACGGCCGGGTCGATAACTTTCACTCCGAGAGCACGCTCCAGGACGAGAGCCACTTCGTTCAGTGTCTGCGCGAGCAGTTTGGTTACTGGCGATACCCGCGCCACGAAGGAGATCCTCAGCGGATCGAACAGAGCTTCTTCTTGAGGAGCAGCAGCAAGACCTGGGAGGAGAGCCCTCCGTAGTCGATGTCGCCCGTGCCCGGGTGCGGCGCGGGCCCGGGCCACCGATCTCCTTGAACCGCCGCGGTGCGAATGAAGAGCTCGTCATCTTGTTGACCGCCGCGCCGGTTCGACTGCGGTCGCCGCGAACAGCTAGGGTCCGCGGCATTTCTCCCCGAGGAGCCAGATGAAGATCGCACGAAGCGCATTGCTGATCGGTTTCGCGATCGGGTTGGCGTTTCTTGCGCAGGGCTGTGGCAGCTCGGGCGGGGCAGCCTGTAGCTCCAAGAACTGCAACGGTTGCTGCACGAAGACGGGCGCATGCGTCCGTGGCGAAGCGACGAACACGTGCGGAGCCAGCGGGCGAGTCTGCCTCGTCTGCAGCACCGGGCAGGTCTGCGCTGGCGGCTACTGTCAGAACGCCGGCGTCGGCGGTGGCAGCGGAGTCGGCGGTGGCAGCGGAGTCGGCG
>JAYVRT010000111.1:0-2510 GCA_043776025.1 Archangiaceae bacterium
GGATGAACGGCTTCACCTTTCGTCCGCCGCTGACGAACTGCTGGACCAGCGCCGTCTCACGCGGCGCTTCCCGCGAGACGTCGAGCCTGCGACCGAGGAACTTCTCGAACAGCCGGTCGACCGCGCAGCGATCGAACTCTCCCGAGGCGACGAGCAGCTTGCCGAACCCGAGCGGGCCGATCGTCCCGTCGCTCTGGGTGTTGAACAGGGTCAGCGGCGCAGGAAGAAAATCGAGGAACCGCACGTCGGGGTTGGTCATCACGTTCGCCGCGGTGACGGGAGTGAGGAAGGTGCCGGCGAGAAACGAGACGTTCCAGCGGCCGTACGGCTGGCGCCAGTAGATGCCTCCCGGCGAGTTCACGTCTGGAAACGAGACCTGAGGCGTCGTCTTCCATTGCCAATCACCGATGCCGCCGAGGTTCGCGTGCCCGTTGCCGTGGTAGGGCTGCTCGTCCTCGATTTCGAGCCGCTTGAAGTGGATCGCCGCCGGGTCGATCGTCTGGTGACAGTGCTGGCAGGCGCCGCCGCGGGCGGGGTCGTTGGTGTACGGCGGGCTGAAGACGATCGACGGGTCGGGCGCGGTGAAGTTCCGGCAGGCGAAAGTCTCGAGCCAGCGCGCGGCTCTCACGCGTTCGCGGGGGAACCAGGAGTTGGGTCCCAGTTGGGTGAGCACCCCGGCAGCCGGAATTCCGCGCGGGGCGGTGGGGTCGACCCGGGGATCGAAGGTGTAGGTGCGATCGCTGAGCAGGTTCGGGTGCAGGGTCGACAGCTCGACCTTGTCCCAGCTGTCGGTCGCGGCCCGCCACCAACCGCTGGCGTCGATCGCCGTCGCGTTGGCGGAGTTCATCCGGCCCCAGCGCACGTAGTTGTGTTGCAGCTTGCGGGGCGCGACGGTGTAGCTGCCGGTCACCAGGTCGGTGAACGGCTCGTCGGCGGTGACGACATGGGCAAACAGGCGGGCCGGCTCTTCCCAGAGCAACCGGCGCGCCGACCCGTCGAACCATGGGCTGCTGTCGCGCTCGTTGGCGTAGACGTAGCCGGGACGATCTTCGAAGTACGGATGGCAGTAGGTGAGGTTCGGCCCACAGGAGCAGGTCGCCTTGGGGAAGTGGCAGCGCGTGTCCCCGCAGTACAGCGCTCCGCAGTCGACCGTTCCGACCTTGGTGATGCCCGTGCCCGCGTTGCCGACCACCTGCACGCTGGTCCCCGGGGCCCACCATGGCTCGACGGCATTGACGGCGGCGGTCGCGCTGTCGCAGATGGCGGCCGGGTCTCCGTTGTTCGGATCCGAGGCGAAGTGGGCCAGCGCTCCTGCGTGGACGGTGCCGGCGCCGCAGGCGATGAGGTTGGCGGACATCCCTCCCTTCCAACCGGCGCTCAAGCCTCCTTCGACTGTGCCGCGCTTGTAGTCGCCGACCCGCAGGTAGTCGTGGCCGTACGCCACCATCTGCTCGTAGAAGTCGGAAGAGGCCAGCGCCGCGTCGATCTGGGTCTGAAGGAAGGCGTCGAAGGTGCCGGCGGCGACGGCGGCGGTGGCGGCGTTGTATTGGGCAGGGGTCGGCTCGCGGCCCCGCAGCACCAGGTCGACGCGCCGAAGCAGCCGGGTGGGCGAAAGGTAGGGGGTCTGGGTCAGCGCCTGGCGGTTTTGGGTGGGCGCGGCCTGCGGTTGGGGCGGCCGGGAATCGCAAGCCGCGAGCGCCAGGCTCCAGACGACGATCGGGAGTGCGCGGCGCAAGGGGCGAGTATCAGCGGCCAGGAACCGAAGTGTCTACCCGGGGCCACCTTGGTTTGAGCGCGGCGTCGGCTGCGACGCCTGGGAAACTCAAGGGGCGAGACGATGCGAGAGGATCATCACCGCAGCTGATCCAGCTCGTCCGGGTAGTTGAGGCCGCAATGGGTGAGGGCGTTGATCGCCGGCGCGCGGGCATCCGACGACAGCCGGGACAGCTGGACGAGTACGGACTCGCGCTCGCGCGGGCCGAGCCGTCCCAGCGCGCGGGCCATCGCCATCGCGTCGTCGCGCGGGCCGAGCAGCAACCCGACCATCGACTCGACGACATCGGCCTGGGCGAGCTTTCCCAGCGCGATGATCGCATTTCGACGCACCATCGGATCGGTGTCGGAGGTCAGCTGCTTCACCTTCAGCACATAGTCGGCGCCGGCCACCTCGCCTGCGGCCCACAGCGCGGACGCGAGGAGGCTGCGGTCGCCCAGATCGAAGACGCGCCCAAGGGCCTTCAACGCCTCCTCGCGGTAAACGGGGACCCGAGCCAGCGCCACGATGACGTTGGCGTGCTCACGCGGGGAGGCGGACTGCAGCAGCGGAAGCAGCTCGCCAATCAGCACCGGGTCGCCCGAGAGTCCGATCGCCTCCACCGCGTTCGCCCGCACCCTGGGCTCGCTGTCGGCCAGCCCTTCGCGGAGCGCGGGGTAGAGCGCCACCTGCCCCTGCCCCATCGCCGCGATGAGACTGGCCTTGACCCGGGCCGAGGCCTCGGTTCGTACCGCGG
>JAYVRT010000112.1:0-8248 GCA_043776025.1 Archangiaceae bacterium
AAGGTGCCGTTGCCGTTGCGCGCGGTGGGCACGACGGTGTTGCCTGCCGCGGGCGCGTGCTTCGTCCACACCTTCGTCGGCAAATCGAACGTAAAGACATCAGCGCCACCGTTCCACGCGACGAACTTCGAGATCGCCGGGTCGTATTCGAACCCCGGGCTCGGAGTGGTGACGATCGAGGTGTCGCCAGAGGTGGTGACCGCGACCCCGGTGATCGTCCCCGCGTCCGCGAGGCTCCAGCTGAGTACCTGGCCCTGGCCCACGGCGATCAACTGCCTCGCCGAAGGGTCGATCGCCGCCGTCTTGTAATAGTCGACGCAAATGTCGTTGAAGATGTCGCCGTGATCGACCCAGGAGTTCGCCACGGGGTTCAGCTCGACGAGGAACGTCTGCAGCCCGCCGTGCTGCCAGACATGCCCGGTGACAGGATCGACCGCGGTGATCGACCCGATGAGGTTGCTCGCGTGGGTGTCGGCGAACTTCCCCAGCTCCCACGCGCTGCCGGAGAAGTTGAAGCAGTCCACGTGCTCGGTGCCGGTTTGACCCGACTGGTAGAAGCCCGCGCCGCCGAAAGAGCAGAAGCGATCCACCGGGGCCGGCAGGTACTGCACATAGTTGTACGTGTGCCGCGAGCACGGCCCGCCCCCGTCCGGCGCGTAGGCGGTGTCGAGCGCAGGCGGCTCGCTCGGCTGACTCACCCGCGACCAGGCCAGCGTCGAGAGATCGAACGCGTAGATCTCGTTGCCCGCGTAGCCCCCGTGGCCGCCGCCCCAGACGAGCAGGCGATCGCGCTGGGTGTCGAACGCGCCGCCGCTCCAGTCGTCGATCACTGCGGCCGACCCCTCGACCGCCGAGTACGAGCAGTTGCGCGCCGGGCACGGATCGACCGTCTTCAGGTGCGAGCCCGGCACTTCGTACCAACAGCCCGCGTCGAGGGTGTCGATCGCGTTGGCGAAGGCGACCGAGCTGGCGAGGCAGACACCGCAGACGAGAGAGCGGAGCATCCACCGAGCGTATCCGGCAATTCAGGGCTGAAGCAGCTTCTCCAGCTCGGCCGCGGAGTCGACCGGGGCGAGGCAGCTGAAGCCGCGGCACAGGTACGCGCCGCGCCGCGTCTTGCCCGCCAGCGCCTCAGCGAGCACCGCCGGCGCCGGCTGCGACGAGGTGTGTGCCGCCACGTGCAGCGTCGGGGCGTAGTGCGTCGAGGTCACGGCGAGCAGCTCCGGAGCGTCGAGGACGACGAGGTCCGCCGCCCCGTCGAGAAACGAATCTGCGGCGAGCAGCACGTGCCCGTACCCCATCGGGTTGGCGACGGCCTCGGCGCGGGTGCGCTCGAGGTACTTGCGCGCCTGCTCGAGGTGCCGAGGCCGGCCAGTGAGGGCAGCGAGCGCGACGAACGCCTCGGTCAGCGACGACGCGCCCGACGGGAACGCGTTGTCGTGCAGCGCGTAGGTCGGCACCAGCAGGTCCGCCTGGGCGTGGGGCGCCGCGAAGTACGCCTGCCGCGACTCATCCCAGAACTGGTTCACCGCGACGTCCGCCAGTTCCTCGGCGGCGGCGAGAAAGCGCGGCTCAAACGTCGCCTGGTAGAGCGCGCACAGCCCCGCGGCGAAGTCGCCGTAGTCCTCGAGCATGCCGACGTGCCGCGCCGCTCCGCCCTGCCATGAACGAAAGAGCGTGCCGTCCGGCTTCCTCGCGTTCTTCAAGAGGAAGTCGGCCGCCTTCACCGCCAGCGCCGCCCAGTCTGGCCGCCCGAAGACGCGGGAGGCGAGCGACAGTCCGCGGAGCATCAGCCCGTTCCACCCGACGAGGATCTTGTCGTCGAGCCCCGGCGGCACCCGGGTGCGGCGCGCCTCGAACAATTTGCGCCGCAGCTCGGGGATCTCCTCGAGATCGGCGAGACAGAGCACCGTCGCGCCGTGCTCGAAGTTCCCCACCGGGGTGACGCCGAAGTGCGCCGCGGCCCGCTTCGCGTCCTCGGCACCGAGCACCTCGATCAGGTGCTGGGGCTTCCAGGCGAAGAACTTCCCTTCCTCTCCTTCGCTGTCGGCGTCCTGCGCCGCGAAGAACGCTCCCTCGGGGGAGATCATCTCCCGCTGCAGGTACTCGACGGTCTCCTCGACGACCTTCTTCCACAGCGGCCTCGGCTGAATCTGCTGCGCCTCGGAGTAGAGGTGGAGCAGCTGAGCGTTGTCGTAGAGCATCTTCTCGAAGTGCGGCACCGACCAGCTCTCGTCGACGCTGTAGCGGGAGAAGCCGCCGCCGAGCTGGTCGTAGATCCCGCCCCGCGCCATCTTCTCCAGGGTCAGCATCGCCCCCTCGAGCACCGGCGTCTCGCGGCAGCGCCGCCAGCCGCGGAGCATCAGCGCCACGTCCATCGGGTTGGGGAACTTGGGGCCCCGCCGGCCGAACCCACCGTGGGTGCGATCCACCGCGCTCGCCAGCGCCCGCGCCGAGTCGACGATGTCGTCCTCCTTCAGCGTGCTCGGCTTGCTGTCGAGCCCCACCGAGCAGTACTGGCGCAGCCCAGTCTTGAAGTTCTCCGCCTGCTCTTCGATCTCCGAGGGGCGGGTCTGGTACGCGTCGGCGAGGCCGAGCAGCAGCTCGGGGAACCCGGGGAGCCCGTAGCGGCCTGTGGGCGGAAAGTAGGTGCCGCCGAAGAACGGCCGAAGGTCCGGCGTGAGAAAGACGGTGAGCGGCCAACCACCGCCCTTGCCCATCAACTGAACGACGCCCTGGTAGAGTTGGTCGAGATCTGGGCGCTCCTCGCGATCGAGCTTCACGTTGACGTAGTGCCGGTTCATCAAGTCCGCGACCTTGGAGTCCTCGAAGCTCTCGTGCGCCATCACGTGGCACCAGTGGCAGGCGGAGTAGCCGACCGAGAGGAGGATCGGCTTGTTCTCCGCCTTTGCGCGCGCCAGCGCCTCGTCGCCCCACGGATACCAGTCGACCGGGTTTTCCTGGTGCTGCTTCAGGTATGGAGAGCTCTCACGCGCGAGTCGGTTGGCCATAGCGGGCGCAGGGTAACGGTGGTTGGGACAAAGCGCGGCATCAATTGGCGACCCCGGCCGGTCCGGCCCCTGTAGGATTCTTTCGACCATGTTCTGCGAGGCGTGCGGCGCGAGATTGAACGAGGGAGCGCGGGCCTGCACCGGCTGCGGCACTGAAGTTCCGGCGGTGGGCGACACCCTCCTGCGGCCGCCCGCCCGTCAGGTCGCGCCGGCGCCGCCCCCGAGCTTTGAAGCCGCCTGCGCCGCCCACCCTGCGACGCGGGCCACCTTCGTCTGCGCCCGCTGCGGCACCTTCTCCTGCCAGGCGTGCGCTGCGACGGCGCCGGGATCGGGGGCGTTCTGCTTCCGGTGCGCGGCGTCCGGGGGCACGCTCGCGACGCGCGGGGCGCGTTTTGTCGCCAACCTCGTCGACAACTTCGTGGTCGTGATTCCGGTGGTGGCCGCTTTCGGGCTCGCCGCGGTGCTGCTGGCTGCCAACGACGGGAAGAAGCTCGAGGGGATGGAGGCGCTGATCATCCTCGGGGGAATGGGCGGGCTGATGGTCGGCTGCGCGATTCAGATCGCCGCGCAGGTGAACTGGGGCCAGTCGATCGGCAAGCGAATGATGGGGATCAAGGTGGTCCGCCTCAACGGGCAGCCGATCGAGCTGTGGCGTCTGCTGCTGATGCGCAACCTCCTCGTCCACGTCATCGCCCAGCTGTGCGGGCTGGTGGGGCTGGTCGACGCCCTGATGATCTACGGCGATCAGCAGCGGTGTCTTCACGACCACCTCGCCGACAGCATGGTCGTCGTCGCGACGAAGGACTAGCCGCGATGGTTCTTCTCCTCGTCGCGCTCGTCTCGGCGATGGGGGCCTCACCCCGGCTCCCGGCGTTGCACGTCGCGACCGAAGCCGATGCGGCGCTGCGCTGTCCGGTGAACGCGGCGCTGGTGTCGGCCCTCGCGCTGCGGCTGCCGTCGGTGCGCCTGGCGAGCGGGAAGCTCGAGGCCGAGGACCTGACAGCGAAGCTCTCGCCCGACCTCGACGCGTGGCGCTTCGAGGTGCGGCGCGCGGGCGGAGCGATCGCGATGAGCCGGGTGCTCGCGGCGCAAGCAGACTGCGCCCAGGTCGCCGACACCGCCGCGTTGATCCTCGAGCGCTTCCTCGCGGAGATTGATTGGCGCGGCAGGCCGGTGGGAATCGATCCGCTCCAGCCCGAGACGATGCCACGCCACGAGAAGGCCGCGCCCCCCAAGCCGCCCGGCGCCCCGCCCCGGGCCCCCGAACCCGCTGCGACTTCGAACGGCGCTCGGGCCGTCGAGAGCGCAAGGTCCGAGCCGGCTCCCCGTGCCGACCCACGACCGGAGCCGGCGCAGACGCCTCCGGTTCCGGCGAAGCCTGAGCCGCGCGCGGGCAGGAGCTCGGCGCTCGAAGCATCGGGGAGTTCCGCCGGAGTGGAGATCGTCCCCGGGACCTCCGGATTCCAGGGGACAGAGGAGGCGATCGGCCGCACGCACGGCCCGGCTGCGCCCGCTGCCCCCGAGCCCGCGCCGGCCGTGGCCCTCGCCGCGCCCGTCAACACGCAGCCCCAGGCTGCACCCGCCCCGGCGGCCGTGGTCGCTCAGGGCCCGATCGCTCCCGGCCGGCGGGTCTTGTCACGTGCTTCGGTCAGCGCCGGTGGAGGCGGTTGGCTCGGGCTCCCGAAGGAGCTCAGCGCGTCCTTCAGCCTCGAAGTCGGAGCGACGCTCCTCGAACGGGTCCGCCTCTCGCTGGTGTTGGTCGCCTCGAGCCTGACCGGCGCAGCGATCGCCGATGGCCGCGGCTCGATTCAGCTCCAGTCGTTCTCCGGCTTCCTCACCGCGACGCTCTGCAGCAGCGACCGCCTCTCGGCGTGCGGCGGAGTCGCGGCGGGTGCCCACGTCACCCGCGCCGGGGTGTCGACGACCGACGCCCGTCAACACCTCTACCGGACCGGCAGTGACGTCCTCGCGTTGGCGGCGGCCGGCCTCTACGGGCGCGCGGCGTTCACGCTCGTCGGCGGACTCGAGGTGTCAGTCGATCTCGCCGCGCTGATTCCCTTCGGCTCCGGCAGCTTTTCGATCGAAGGCTTCCCGGCGCCCTACACCACCCCCGCGGTCGAGCTGATTGCGGGCCTTCGGCTGGGCTGGACGTTTTTTTGAAGGACGCGACGCCCAGCGGGCATTCAGAGGGAGCAGCACCCTCGGCCCGGTCCGTGAATGTCCAAGTCGCTGAATTGCCCAACGATTTCGAGTTGCTCACCCGGTGCCGGGCGGGCGACGAGGCGGCGTGGCGCGTGCTGTACGACCAGCACTTCGACTTCGTGCTCCGGATTTCGCGGCGCCTGGGAACTCCCCCCGGCGAGCTCGACGACGTCGTTCAAGAGACCTTCCTCGTTGCCTTTCGAAGGCTCTCCTCCTTCAGCACCGGTCGGCTCACCACCTGGCTCTACCGAATCACCGCGAACGTCGTCTCCAGCCGGCTGCGGCGGCGCCGTGTTCGCGAGGCGGTGCTCTCCTTCTTCGGACGCGGCGAAGCTGAGCGCAGCCACCTTGGACCTGACCACGCCTTTGAGGCACGCGAGGCGGAAGATGAAGTCGCCGCGGTCCTCGCGCGGATGGCGCCGAAGAAGCGTGAGGTCTTTGCGCTCTATGAGCTCGAAGGACTGTCGGGGGAGGAGATCGCCGAGCGCGTGGGTTGCAAAGTGGACACCGTCTGGACGCGGCTTCACTACGCCCGCGTCGACTTCGAGCGGCTCGCCCGGAAGCGAGGCCTGACCGAATGAGCCTTCCGGCCAAGGCAGCGCCGGCGCGGCTCGTTGAGGGCAAGGACCCGGTCGGCCGGCTGCTCGACGCGGCGAGCGGCGATCCAGTTGAAGCGACGACCGCCCGGCGGGAGCGCGTCTGGAGCAATCTGACCCGGCGGCCCCAGCGCTCCTTGCTGCGGTGGCTGGTGCCGGCGGCGATGGTGACGGCCGCGGTGGCGTTCTACGTCCTGCGCGCCGAGGCGCCGGTGACGGTCGCGGCGGCGGTCGGCGAGGTGGAGTCGCAGGCGGGCGGCGAGGGCTGGGCCACCGTTCACGCCGGGCAAGCGCTCGCGCCCCCGGTGACCGTGCGCACGGCAGACTCCGGGCGGACGTTCTTGCGCACCGCGACTTCGGGCGCGGTGCTGCTCGAGCACACCCGGGCGCGGCTCACCGGCGGCTCCGGGCTGCGCCTCGAGCAGGGCACCGTGGTCGCTTCCTCCACGGTGGTGACCGCGGGCGATTACCGCATCGAAGGCACCTCCTTCGCGGTGCGGGTGGGCGCGGACCAGGCCATCGAGGTGTTTGCCCACGAGGGCTCCGCCTCGGTTCGCGGGCCGAACACTGAGCTTGAAGTCGACGCGGCGCACGGCTGGTCGAGCCTGACCGGCCCGAGCGACGCAAAGGGCGCCGAAGCGGAGCAGCAGATGGTCCACGTGCTGCTGACCGCGCAGGGAGCGGACGCCGCGCAGCTGGCGCTGACGCCGCAACCCAATGCCCTGCCGGCGAACGCCGACGCGCTCGCCTACGACCAGGCGACGCAGCTCGAGCGCGACGGTCACCCCAACCAGGCGCTGGCGATTCACGACCGGCTCGCCCGGGGCGACGGTTCCCGCGCCGAAGCTTCGCTCTATGTCGCGGGCCGGATCCGCCTGCGCGTCTTCGACGACGCGAAGGGCGCCCTCGCCGCCTTCACCGAGCACCAGCGCCGGTTCCCCGGCGGCTCGCTCGCCCAGGAGGTCGCGCTGAGCGCGATCGAAGCCCAGCTGCGCCTCGAGCAGTTCGAGCCGGCGCTGGCGGCGATGGAGGCCTTCGTCACCCGCTACCCCGACTCCGAACGGCTCCACGAGGTCCACTTCCTCCAGGCCCAGGTGCACAGCCAGCGGGGCGACTGCGCCCGGGCGCTGCCGCTGTTCGCCGGGCTCCTCGAAGATCCCCGGCGCGCCGACGACGCGCTCTACCTCACCGCCTACTGCGAGCAGGAGCTCAACCTCCACGCCGCCGCGCGCAAGCACCTGCAGGAATACCTGAAGCGGTTCCCCGCCGGAAAACACCTGAAAGAAGCCCGGGCGGCGCTGGGCAAGCGGTGAGGGTGTGGGGGAGATTCTTATTTTGAAGGTGCAGGTGGGCAGCGGCCATTCACCCTTCGAACGAACAAGGGGAGCCGTCCCATTCTGGAATCCGGAGAGAACATGACTCGCAACTGTCGAAGCGCCCTCATCACCGCGGTCGTCTGTTGTACCGCCGCCTGCGGCGTCACCAAGCCCGTGGGCTCCCGGTTCGTGAAGTCAGAAACGGTCAGCGCGTCGAAGGGCGCGGCGATCACCGTCACCGCCGCCGACAACGCCGAGCTCGCGGGCACGGTGCTGACCATTGCCCCCGGGGCGCTCGCGAGCGACCAGAAGATCACCCTCGAGCTGGGGGTCGACGATCTCGTCGGCCAGGGAACCAGGGCGGCGGGCCCGGTCGCGATCTGGGGCCCCAAGGGGACGAAGTTCACCAAGCCGGTCGAGCTGACGTTGCCTTACGCGCTCGCTGCCGGAGAGACCGCCGACAACCTCTTCATCCAGGTGCACGAGGACGACGGCACCACCTTCGTCGTCGACCGCACCCGCATCACCCTCGACGAGACCGCCCACCTCGCGCACGTGAACATCGTCGGCTTCACCGGCTTTCAGCCCGGCACGCTCCAGACCTGCACCGCCAACAGCGTCTGCCCGTCGGGTGAGGTCTGCGTGAACGGGCAGTGCAAGTCCCCCGGCTGCAACGGCAGCACCACCACCTGCGGCTGCATGTCGAACGCGCAGTGCCAGGCGGGCGAGGTCTGCGCCAACGGAACCTGCCAGGGCTGCAGCGCGACGACGCCGAACGGCACCTGCACCGGCAGCTGCTCGGCGAACAACCAGTGCCCGCAAGGTCAACTGTGTGCCAACGGACAGTGCATCGCCTGCAACGCCAGCGGCACCCAGTGTCTGCAGACCTGCTCCACCGGCGTCGCCTGCCCCGCGGGAAATTCCTGCTTGAACGGGCTCTGCCAGCCGTGCGCGAATGGCAACTGTGCGCCGCAGTGCGGAAGCTCGGGCCAGGTGTGCTGCGCCAACGCGGCCGGAGCGCTCGGGGCCTGCAACGATCCCACCCTCTCCTGCGTCGGCGGTAAGTGCCAGGCCAACTGCAACCCCGGCACCGCAGGGTGCACCGGGCAGTGCGGCGCGAACC
>JAYVRT010000113.1:0-2506 GCA_043776025.1 Archangiaceae bacterium
GGTGCTGGTGATGAGCAACTTCGGGAAGATGCCGAACCTGCGCGTCGCCGGGATGCCGGTGGGCGAGGTGCTCGCCGAGAAGTTCAAGAAGACCGCCCGGCGCCAGCACAGCTACGGGAGCATCATCGCGGTGGTCGCCACCGACGCGCCGCTGTTGCCCCACCAGCTGAACCGCCTGTGCAAGCGGGTCGCGCTCGGCATCGGCCGCGTCGGCAGCTACGCCGCCCACGGCTCGGGCGAGATCGTCGTCGGCTTCTCGACCGCCAACGTCATCCCCAGGCGCACCCGGAAGATGGTCTACAAGATGAAGCTGCTGCTCGATCAGCGCCTCGACCCACTCTACGAGTCGGTGATGGAGGCGACCGAGGAGGCGATCCTCAACTCGATGTGCATGGCCAACCCGATGACCGGGGTCAACGGCCACTTCGTCCCCGCGCTGCCGCTCGACGACGTGCGGGCCTTCGTCGACGCGACCCGGCCGATCTTCGCCTCGGTGAAGAAGACCTCCCCTGAACCGTCGCGGGCCGACCCGAGGGCGGGCTTCACCACGTCGGAGGCGTCTCCCACCCGGGTCCGCGGCGCCGAGGGGATCCCCTTCCCGACGAAACCTGCCACCGACGGTGGCAAGTCTGGTAGTTAGCCCCGCCTTTAAAGCTTCACCGCACTTCTCAAGGAGCAGCCCCGCATGGCCCGCAGCAAGAGCAAGCACCAGCGCGTTCGCAGCAAGATTCGCGTCAAGTGGAAGAAGCGCGCCGAGCGGAAGAAGGCGAAGGCCGCCGCGGCTCCCGCGTCGAAGAAGAAGTGAGCTAGTTCCGGGTTCCGACGCACCGCTGCTGGGCGTCGCACGCCTTCGACCCCTGCTCGGTGTGGGTGACCCAGCGCGCCTGGAGCGTCGCCCGAGCGCCGGTGTCGACGCCGGCGTCGGCGCCTCCGTCAGCCCCTGCGTCCTGGGTGAAGACGGGGCTGCCCGGCGCGTAATACCCCCTGAGCGAGACCTGACGGATGTTGCCGGCGTCGCCGCCCAGGTCCTGGGTGCCGCTGATCGAGAAGTCGTAGCTTTCGGTCAGCTGCCCCTGAGCGTCGATGCCGTCCAGGGTCGCGTGGAGCAAGGCCCCGTTGCGCAGGATCTCGATCGTGGCCGGCCCGCCGGGCGGCGGCACCATCGCGCAGCCCGGGCTGACATCGCCGGCGTCGAGGGGCTGGTAGGTCAGCACCCAGTGGCCCTGAATCGGGGGACAGGCGCTGCACAGCCCGGGAGCAGCGGGGCAGCCAAAGAGCAGCAGGCTCAAGGGAAACAGCAGCATCGGGGTGCGCATCGAAGGGCAGTGTGCTTGTTTCGATTCACAGGGGCAACGTGCAGAAGCTGACCCAGGTCCTCAACCCGCAGGCGCTGAAGGTCGTCGAGCCTTTGTTGGCCGCGCCGGGCGAGGGCCGCGCCGTCTGCTTCGACGCCGACGGCACGCTCTGGCGGGGCGACGTCGGCGAGGATCTGCTGCGCTTCCTCGTCGCCGAAGACCGGTTGCCCGCCCACCCGGGCGAGCGCGATCTCTACGCCCGCTACGACCGGCTCCACGAGGCCAGACCGATCGAGGCCTACGCGTTCGCGGTCGAGGCGATGGCCGGGCTCGACGAGCAGCGGCTCAAGCAGTGGTGCGAGAAGTTCTTCGCCGACCGCTTTCTTGGGCGCCTGTTCGGCTTCGCCCGGCCGCTGTTGGCCGCCTTCACTGCCGCCGGCTACCAGCCGTGGATCGTCTCCGCCTCGCCTCGGTGGATCGTCGAGGCCGGGGCGATCGCCCTCGGCGTGACGCAGTGGATCGCCGTCGACTGCGAGCTCGAGGCCGGCGCGCTCACCGGCCGGGTGAAGCGGCCGCTGCCAGCCGGGGAAGGGAAGGTCGCGCTGCTCCAACAGGCCGGGGTGAAGCCGGTCTTCGCCGCCGGCAACGGGGAGCTCGATCTGCCGATGCTCGAGTTCGCCTCCACCCGCCTTGTCGTCGCCCCCTGGGGAGATGAAGGAAACCAGCTGGTCCGCACCGCCGAAGCGCGGGGCTGGCCGGTGCAGCGGGGCTGAAACCCTCTCACGCCTTGAGAAACGGAAACCTCGAGGCCGCAATCGGCGAAAACCTCCACTGGCCCGGCCCCACCGACTTGAAGCTCCAGACATTCAACCGTTGGACGTTTCAGCCCAAGGGCGGCATAACCGCGCGTCTCACCTGCATGCGGACCATCGCGCTCGTACTTCTGTGCCTGATCTCCGCGCCTGCGTTCGCGCAGCGGGTCGTGATTCTCGAGTTCGAGGGCGACAAGAACAACCACCTGCGCACCCAGGTCGAAGGAGCGCTCAAGCGCGCCAACACCGTCGAGCTGATCCCGGTGGCGAAGTGGAAGGATCTGGCGGGGAAGAAGAAGCTCAAGGGCCCCCAGGCAATGACCGCCGCCGCGGTCGCCAAGCTCTCTCGCGGCGCCGGCGTCGACGCCGCGGTCGAGGGGGTGCTGGGCGACAAGTTCT
>JAYVRT010000114.1:0-8226 GCA_043776025.1 Archangiaceae bacterium
CGAGGGGAGCGCCCCCGCCGGCGCGGCGCCCGTCGCGCGCTGCAGCGCCTCGTGCAGCGCGCCCAGCGTCAGCCCCCGGGCCGCGAGCCGGTGGGGGTCGGCGCGCACGTCGAAGGTCCGCACCGCGCCGCCCCAGCTGTTGACCTCGACCACGCCCGGCACCGCCTTGAGCAGCGGAGCGACGCGGTAGGTGCCCAGCTCGTACAGCTCGGCGGGGGTGCGTCGCGCCGAAGACAGCGTGAGGTGGAAGATCTCTCCCAGCCCTCCGGTGAGTGGGCCCAGCTCGGGCTTCCCCGTCTCGGGAGGCAGCTCGACGCCCGACAGCCGCTCGCCGACGACCTGCCGGGCGAGCCAGGGCGAGACGCTGTCCTCGAAGACGAGGGTCAGTGAGGAGATGCCGTACCGCGAGAGGCTGCGGTGCTCGAGCAGACCGGGCGCGCCGCCGAGGGCGATCTCGATCGGCCGGGTGACGCGCCGCTCGACCTCTTCCGGCGTCATCCCCGGGGCGCGCGTCAGCACCAGCACCTGGTTGTTGGTGAGGTCCGGCAGCGCGTCGAAGGTGAGCCGCTGGGCGTAGAAGAGCGCGAGCGCTGCCGCCACCAGGGTGACCAGCACCGTCAGCCGTGCGTGGTCGACGCACCACTCGGCGAGCCGCTGCATCATCGCGGCGGTTCCTCGAGCGCGAGCGCGGCGTCGGCCGCGACTTCCTCACCGGGGCTCACGCCGTCGACCCAGACGTCCGCGCCGAGCGAGGCACGCACCGTGACGTCGACGGCGTGGGTCGCGTTGGCCCGGCGCACCGCGGCGACGGTGCGCTCGCCGCTGACCACCACCGCCCGCGCGGGCACCAGCGCGCCCGCCACCTCGTCCCCGGCCAGCACCCGCAGTCGGCCCGTGGCGCCGCCGGTCAACCCGCTCGGGTCTGCGGCACTGAGCCACGCCAGTTGGGTGCCGTCGCGGGCATCGATGCGCGGCGCCAGCGAGCGCAGCTCCAGCGGCGTCGCGCCGTGGGCTCCACGCCAGACGAAGCGCGCCCCGGCGGGCGGAGCGCTCGGCAGTCGCGCCTCGATCTGCACCGCGCCTGCTCCGGTGATCTCCAGCAGCGGCTCACCGGTGGGCTCCCGGGTCTCTCCTGGCCGCGCGTCGACCCGCGTCACCACTCCGGCGACCGCGCTCTTCAGCGTCACCGCGCCCGAGCCGGCCAGCAGGGCCTCGGCGGCGCGCTCGTCGAGCCCGGCGGAGCGCAGCGTCGCGCGGGCGGCCTGGGCGTCGGCGCGGGCCTCGGCGATCTTCACCTCGGTGTCGGCGACCTCGGCTCGGCGGGCCAGGCCCTCGGCCTTGAGGACGCCCAGATGCTCGAGCCGCGAGCGGTGCGCGTCGAGCCGAAGCTGCGCGGCGAGCCACGCCCCCGCCGCCTGCACCGCCTCGGGCATCACCACTTCGATCAGCGGTTCACCCGCCTTCACCGTCTGGCCGGCGATGACCCGCACCGTGACGACCCGCGCCCGAAGGGGCGGCGAGAGCGCGCTCTGGCTCTGGGGCGAGGCGAGCACCCGGGCCGGTGCCTCGAGCAGGACTCCGTCTCGAGGCGCCCGGGCCGCTACCCAGCGGGTGACGGCGCTCGCCGGCTCGCTGACAGAGGGCGCCGGGGCAGCCAGCGAGGCGGTGCAACCGGCGAGCAACAACAACAGGGCAGCGGTCGGCTTCATCGAGATTCTCCAGGTAGAAAGGTGAGCTCGCGGGCGCGAATGAGAGCGAGCGCGTGGGTCGCCTCGGCGCGTTCCAGCCGAACCTGCGCCGCGACCAGCGCTCGACGGGTGAGGAAGACGTCGTGGACCGTGGCCTCGCCGCGCTCGAACAACCGCTCGGTGCCCGCCGCCGCATCCCTCGCTGAGGGAAGCAGGGCGGTGCGCACCGCCTCGAGCACTTCCGCGGAGTGCTCGACCTCATGGAGCGCGATCGCCTGGGTCGCGGTCGCCTCGAGCAGCGCCACCTCGGCGCGCGCCTCGAGCCGCCGGGCCGCCGACTCGAGGGTGGCCCGCTCGCGCTCGGCACGGTCGAACATCGGCAGGTGGAGCCCGAGGGTCAAGGCGCCGAGCAGCGCCCCGTCGGACTCGCGCGAGCCCTGGGCGCCGACGCGCAGTGCGAGGCCTCGGCTTGCCTGGGCTTCCTTCGCCCGGCTGCGCTCGGCGCCGGCGGCCGCGCGCAGCTGCACCACCTCGGGACTCGAGCCGGGGTCCCGCGCCAGGCTCAACGGGACCTTCGGCAGCTCGGCGCTGACCTCGAGCTGGGTGGCCGGCCCCTCTCCGAGCGCAACCGCGAGTCGAACCGTCGCTTCGAAGCGATCTCCCTCGGCGCTGAGCACCGCCAGCTGGGTCTCGGTGCGCCACGCCTGGGCGGTGGCGACCTCGATGCGGGTCAACGCCTCCGCGCGCGCGGCGCGCTCGACCTTTTCGAGCAGGGACTGCGCGGTCTGCGCCTCGGTGTCGGCGAGCCGCTGGAGTCTCGCCGCGAGCCAGCGCGCGACCCAGGCGTCGGCCACCTTGAGCCGGGCGGCGAGCCGTTCGCCACGTACCGCGGCCTGCGCTTCGTCGAGCTCGGCGGCCAGTGACGCGCGCCGAGCACTGCCTTGCCCGGCGAGGTTGAAGGACTGCTCGACCGCGACCAGCACCTCGGGTCCGGGCGAGTGGATCGCCCGGGCGCCCGGCTGCACCGAGACGACGGGGTTCGAGGTCAGCGCCGAGGCTTGCCCCGACAAGGTCCGGCGCTCGGACACCGCCTCGGAGGCGCCGCGGACCCCGGCGGTCTGCTCGGCGCGCAGCAGCGCTTCCTCGAGTGAGACAGGGGTGGCGGCGAGCAGCGCAAGCAGCAGAAGGGGCGTCATCGAGCGGCAGTGTCACCGCCAGTCCCCACTGCTGCTTGAGGGCACGAAAAGACTCTTCTTACTTTTGTAGTTTCAGCAGGGGACGCAGACGAGCACGCCCTTGACCGTGTGCTGGTCGTACATCCCGTTGTCGCAGGTGGGCTTGCACTGCCAGGTCTCTTCCTCGAGCCCGAAGGTGGGGACCTCGCCGGTGGGGCAGGTGAGGGTCGGGTTGTTCACGCAGCGGCGGTAGTTGCCGAAGATGCCTCCGAAGGTGACGACGAGGCCGCAGTCGGTGCACTCCCAGACGTGCTTCGCGGTGAACTGCGGCGAGAAGCCGGCGGGGCAGGAGGGCGGCGGCTGGGCGCAGACGACGGTCGCCTTGGGCGCGGGGCAGGTCAGCCCCTGGGTCGTCTTCTTCACCTCTTGCGACTGCTCGATGCCGCAGCCAACCAACCCGAGCACCACCACCAGACCGACCAAAACCTTCATGGGCACAAGCCTCCGAGCCGGAGCGCTTGAGTAAGGCCGGTGCCGCCTTGGCGGACAGTGTTGTCGCTGGGTTGGGCAGCGCTGGAGAGACGGAAAACTGCGGGGGCCGGTTTTCTGCGAGGGCTACGACACGCGCCGCTTGCCGACGACCTCGGCCTCGACCACCGGCGCGCCGTCGGCGGCGGCGGGGCCGATCACCACCGTCAGCTCGCGGTGACTGGTCTGCAGCCTGCCGACGAAGGTCGCGACCTTGAGCAGCACCTGGGTCGGCATGTCCTCGGTGTACTGCAGGTACCAGCGCAGCTCGTCGAGCAGCTCGTAGAAGGCGTTCACCGACTTCTGCTCGACCACCGACAGCTCGGCGAGGTCGGAGAAGGTGATGGTGAGAAACGACGAGCGGATCGCCTCGAGCATCGGCGACCGATCTCGCAGCCTCGAGAAGAGGCCGACCATCTCGTGCTGCCGGCTGACAATGCGGGTCACGACGTTGGCCGCGTCGAGGGCCAGTTGGTGGCGAATCTGCGTCGCGCGCGACGGCCGGGCTCTGCGGCGGGAGGCCATCGGCACAGCGTAGCGTTTCTCGCGGCTACCGGCCTGCGTCGGCCACGCCGGCGTCCTTCGGCGGAGGCGGCACCACCTTGGCCGCGAGGTCGCCGACGAACTTGGCCAGCTCCTTGGGCGCCTTGCCCTCGGCCTTCACCACATACCGCTTGGCGTTGATTGGCATCCCGTTGTGGCCCGCCATCGCGGCCACCGACACACGGGTGTGCTTCTTGTCGACCTCGGCGGCGTCGAGGATCACCACCACCCTGGCCTTGTGCTGCTTGGCCACCACGCCGAGGCACGGGCCGATGCGGCAGCCTTCCTCTGGCAGCTCGTTCTCGCCGATGCGCTCGGCGTCCATCCCCGCTTCGCGCAGCGCCGCCACCACCTCGTCAGCGAGCGCGCGGGAGACGTCTTCGTAGACCGCGTCCGGGGCGGAGACGTCGATCACCACCACCTTCGGCCCGTCGGCGGTGAGGGCGAGCGCAAGAAGCAGCCAGAGCACGATGCAGAGAGGTTAGCGTCCGCCTTCATGAAGAAGAAGCTGGGGATTGCCGCGGCGCTGTTGCTCGCTGTTCCGCTGGGTCTGGCGGCATCGCTCTCGGCAGATCGTTCTTTCGACCTCGCGGCGTACGACGCGCACGGCGACCTCGCGCGGCTGGCCCAGCCCGCGCCGCCGACGCCGAGCGTCTCGGTGGCGCTGTCGCTGGTGAACACCGGCAGCAGCACCAGCCCCGAGGCGACGGTCTTCGGCGGGGGCAGCTGGCTCAAGGACTACAAATCCGTCTACGCCGCGGTGGTGGTGCGGCACCCGAAGGGCACGGTGCTCTTCGAGACCGGACTGGGCTCGAAGATCGACGCCGAGGTCGCGGGGAACTCCGTCGCCGCCCGGCAGATCTTCAAGTACGACAAGGGCAAGCCGGTGGCGGAGCAGCTTCAAGGCGCCGCCGTGCCCCCCGGCGAGGTGAAAGCGATCATCCTCTCGCACCTGCACTGGGACCACGCCGGCGGCATCAACGACTTCCCCGAGGCCGAGGTCTACGTCCCCCGCGTCGAGCAGGAGCACGCGCTCGCGTCCAGCCGCCCGGTCTTCATCCACGAGCAGCTCGACGGCCCGCAGACGAAGTGGCACTTCGTCGAGTTCGCGGCCACGCCCTACGAGAACTTCGAGACCTCGTTCGACCTCTACGGCGACGGGACGCTGGTGCTGGTGCCGCTGCCCGGCCACACCCCCGGCTCGCTGGGGATGTTCGTCAACCTCTCGAGCGGCAAGCGCTACTTCTTCACCGGAGATCTCACCTGGGCGAAGGAAGGGTTGACCGTGCCCACCGAGCGGCCCTGGCTGCCCCGGCGGCTGGTGGACTTCGACCCCGCGGCGGTGCGCGCGTCGATCGCGAAGGTCCATACGCTGATGGCGCAGCGCCCGTCGTTGCTCGTCCTTCCGAGCCACGACGATCGCGCCCAGGCGGGCGTGGCGAAGTTCCCCACCTTCGAGCAGTAGCCTTCAGCGCGGCAGCGGCTCGCCGTTGCAGTGGCTCTGCTCCATCAGCTTCGCCGTCTTCTCGAACCGGGCCCAGTCGACGACGAAGTCTCCGGTGTAGGGATCATCGAGGTCGAGGGTGATCGACGTCGTCGCCACCACCACCCAGGTCATGCCCGCGACCAGCCCCGCGTGGACCGCGAAGGTGTCGATCCACAACAGGTCGAGGGTGCCGACGCAGATCGCCCCTCCGAAGATGACGAACCACTTCAGGCCCTCGGGCAGCGTCAGGCTGGCGACCGTCACCCGGTGGCTGCGGGCCTCGTTGAGCTCGTGAAACTGGTCCACGGCGTGGTCGAACATCCGTTCTTCCTGGGGCGTCGTCGGCGCGTGGTGGAGGAAGCTGGCGAGGGCGAGGTCGAGCAGCCCGTGCTCGTCGATGACGTCCTTCGGCGGGTTCGGCTTGCGCGCCGCCGGCACCGCCAGCGCGTAGCGGTGCAGGTGTTCCCGCGTCGTCGCCCGCTCCACCCAGGAAGGAAACCAGGCGAGCATCCGGTACAGCTCGAGCAGCGACACCGCCTCCTTCTCGATCGCCGTCTGGGTCTCGTTGTGCTGGCCCCAGGTGACGAAGATGACGAAGGCGACGATCACCCCGTAGATGCCGCCGAAGGTCTGGAGGAAGTTGCCGCCGACGTCGACCGCGCCCTTGAGCACCGGCTCGGGGATGATCGCCCGCGCCAGCGCGAGCGAGCCGATGGCCAACGCCATCCACGCGCCATGCTTCACGATGCGCTTCAGATGTCGCTTCAACCCAACCTCGCTGCTCGTGAAAGCCAGACTACTGACTGCCATCGTCCCTCACCGCAAAAATCCTTGGCTCGGAAGGTCCGCTGTGTAAAACGACAGCCTCTTTTTTTCGCTGGTGTCGGAGCGCAACCGCATGAAAGTCAGTCCTCGATTCGCAACCTTGCTCGTACTCCCGGCGCTGGCGCTGGGGGTGGGGTTGCTCTCCGGCTGCCACCCGGCCGCGGCTGAGCCGGCGTTCTCCGGTCACGAGCTCTACGACGCCTGCAAGTCCTGCCACAAGGTCGGCGGCGAGGGGGACATCACCCTCGGCGCCCCCCAGATCGCCGGGCTGCCCGCCAGCTACGTCGCGACCCAGCTGAAGAACTTCCGCACCGGCATGCGCGGCGCCCACCCCGACGATTATGAAGGGCTGCGGATGCGGCCGATGTCCCGCCAGATGAAGAACGACGAAGAGGTGGCGATCGTCACCGACTACGTCTCGAAGATGAAGGCGGGCAAGGTCACCCCGACCTTGAGCGGCGGCAACGTCGAGGCGGGCAAGGCCACCTACGCGCTGTGCGCCACCTGTCATGGGCCTGCGGGGCTGGGCATGGAGACGACCCACGCGCCGCCGCTCGCCGGGCAGGCCGACTGGTACATCGTCGCCCAGCTGAAGAAGTTCAAGGCCGGGAT
Organism: Archangiaceae bacterium; assembly: GCA_043776025.1. Lineage (GTDB taxonomy): Bacteria > Myxococcota > Myxococcia > Myxococcales > Myxococcaceae > JAYVRT01. The sequence continues at coordinate 6,858 of JAYVRT010000114.1, forward strand.
GCGCGGCACGATGGCCGGCGACACCATGGGCGCGACGATGCGTCCGATGTCGATGACCATCCCCGACGAGCAGGCGATGAAGAACGTCGCTGCGTACATCGCCACCTTCCCCCGCTGACGAGACTTCTCCATGGCCGCCGACATCTCACCCGAAGCCCTCTCGTGGACTGTCTTCTCACTCACCGCCGCCGGCGCCGTCGCGTTCATCATCGCGGTCGCCATCTTCGTCTGGTAGCGAGGCTCGAAAGCACGTGATCAACAAGTACCTCGAAGCAGCATCCAGTTACGCCAACGACATCGACAACCTGATCCTCTTGATCACGGTGATCACCGGGTTCTGGTTCATCCTCGCCCAGGCCCTGTTCTTCGGCTTCATCATCAAGTTCGCCGAGAAAGAGGGCGTCAAGGCGCAGTACATCGCCGGCGAGGCCTGGGGTGAGAAGAAGTGGGTCGCGATCCCCCACTACGCGGTGCTGGTGTTCGACGTGCTGATCATCGTCGCGGCGATCCGCGTCTGGGTGGACGTGAAGCAGATCATGCCGAAGACCGACGAGTCGGTGCGGATCATCGCCCAGCAGTGGGCGTGGACCTTCGTCCACCCCGGCCCCGACGGGGTGCTGGACACCGCCGACGACATTCGCACGGTGGACGAGCTCCACGTCGAGCTGGGCAAGACCTACGAGTTCCAGCTGCAGTCGCGCGACGTGCTCCACAGCTTCTCGGTGCCGGTCTTCCGCCTCAAGCAGGACGCGGTGCCGGGCCGGACGATTCGCGGCTGGTTCAAGCCGATCCTCGACGGCTCTTGGGACATCCAGTGCACCGAGATCTGCGGCATCGGGCACGGGATCATGGCGGCGCGGATCTTCGTCGAGAAGCCCGCCGACCACGCCGACTGGGTCAGGGCCCACGCCCCGGTCGCTGCCCTCGGCGGCTCGGCGGTGCAGCCGACCAACGTCCCGGCGCAGGTCGAGACCCCGTCCCCGGCGCCCGAGGGCCAGCAGAACGCCCCGGTGCCCGCGAAACTTGAGCCGCCGCAGCCCGACGCGGTGCCGAAGAACGGAGAGAAGAAATGAGCGCCGAAGTTCACGCCGACGCCGGTCACGGGCACGAAGAGCACCACGACGAAGGCTTCATCAAGAAGTACTTCTTCTCCACCGACCACAAGATCATCGGCTTCCAGTATCTGTTCACTGGAATGGCGATGGCGTTGATCGGCGGCTTCACCGTTTACGTCTTCCGGATGCAGCTCGCCTTCCCAGGCGCGAACATCCCGGGCTGGGGCCGGGTCACTGCCCACGACTACAACTCGCTCATCACCACCCACGGCTCGGTGATGATCTTCTGGGTGGCGATGCCCGTGCTGATCGCG
>JAYVRT010000115.1:0-2503 GCA_043776025.1 Archangiaceae bacterium
CGAGAAGCTGATGCGCGACGCCAAGCTGGTGCAGATCTACGAGGGCACCAGCCAGGTGCAGCGGCTGGTGATGGCCCGCGAACTGCTCAAGTCGTAGTCGCGAGGTCGCTGAGAAATCTAAAGCGGCACTTTAGGATTCTCAAAACCCCGCCCATCGTCGAGCGGTTGTTGGCCCGGTAACGGGAGCTAATCCTCCCGGCGCAAGTATTCGTTGTTGCTTCCGCCGGGGGTGATTTGTATGTCAACCGGGCGCGAACGCACTGCGTCAATTCAACCCTGAGGTCGCCATGAAGATTCTCGTCACCGCGAAGCGAGTCGAAGATCCGGAGTCGAAGATCAAGGTGAAGCCCGACGGCACGGGCATCGTCGGCGAGGGGCTGAAGTACAAGATCAACCCCTTCGACGAGATCGCGGTGGAAGAGGCGCTGCGCCTGGTCGCCAAGCACGGCGGCGAGGTGGTGGTGGCGAGCGTGGGCCCCAAGGACGTCCACGAGCAGCTGCGGCACGCGCTGGCGATGGGCGCGACCCGCGCCGTCTGGGTGAACCACACCGGGCCGCTGGACCCGCTGGCGATCGCCGGACTGCTGCAGAGGGTCTGCGAGAAGGAGAAGCCGGACCTGGCGATCCTCGGCAAGCAGAGCATCGACGACGACCAGAACCAGGTCGGTCAGTACATGGCGGAGTGGCTCGGCTGGAGCCAGGCGACGTTCGCCTCGAAGGTCGAGTCGTTCGAGTCCGAGGCGGAGAAGTCCAAGGCCCCGGGCATCGTCCTCAGCGCCGACTCGAAGTCGGTGCGGGTGGTGCGCGAGGTCGACGGCGGCCTCAACACCCTCGACTGCAGGCTGCCGGCGGTGATCACCACCGACCTGCGGCTCAACCAGCCGCGCTACGCCTCGCTGCCGGGGATCATGAAAGCGAAGAGCAAGCCGATCGAAGAGCTCACCCCCGCGGCCCTCGGCGTCGACGTCACCCCGAAGTTGACGGTGGTGAAGATGTCCAGCCCTCCCCCGCGCAAGGCCGGCATCAAGGTGCCGGATGTCGCGACCCTGATTGCGAAGCTCAAGACCGAAGCGAAAGTCATCTGAAAGGAGCCACCATGCCCATCGTCCTCATCTTCGCCGAAGGTCAGCCTGACGGATCGCTCCGCAAGGCTTCGCTGCACGCGCTCGCCGCCGGAGCGCAGCTCGCCGCCAAGGCCGGCGCCGAGCTGCACGCCGTCGTCCTCGCCAAGGACGCCTCTGCCCTCGCCAACGCGGTGAAGGAGCACGGCGTCAAGGTCGTCCACGCCGGGAGCGCCGCCCACCTCGAGCACTACCTCGCCGAGACCTACGCCCCCGCGGTGGCGGACCTCGCCACCTCGATCAAGGCCGACTACATCGGCGCCGCCTCGACCGCGACCGGCCGCGACCTGCTCCCCCGCGTCGCCGCGAAGCTCAAAGCAGCGATGGCCAGCGACGTGATGGGCTTCGGCGGCGCCGGCGCCGACGTCACCTTCACCCGCCCGATGTGGGCCGGCTCGGTGGTGGCCGAGGTGAAGCTGGGCACGAGCGTCAAGTGCTTCACCGCACGCGCCACCGAGTTCGACGCCCCGGCGAAGGGCGCGGCGGGCGAGGTGAAGGCGTTCGCTCCGGCGGCGGTCGCCTCGGGGACGACGTTCGTCGACTTCAAAGAGGTCAAGAGCGCCCGGCCCGAGCTGACCGAGGCGAAGATCGTCGTCTCCGGCGGGCGCGGCACCAAGGGCGACTTCAAGGAGATCGAAGGCCTCGCCGATGATCTCGGGGCCGCCGTCGGAGCCTCGCGCGCCGTCTGCGACGCCGGCTGGGTGCCGAACGATCTCCAGGTCGGCCAGACGGGCAAGGTGGTCGCGCCCGGGCTCTACATCGCCGCCGGCATCAGCGGCGCGATCCAGCACCTGGCCGGAATGAAGGGCAGCAGGGTGATCGTCGCGATCAACAAGGACGCCGAGGCGCCGATCTTCACCGTCGCCGACTATGGGCTGGTCGCCGATCTCTTCAAGGCGATTCCCGAGCTGCGCACGGGGATCAAGGCCGCCCGCTGAGCGCCGCGTACGCATCGGAAGACGCGGCGGCGCCGGTCGACGAGTCGTTTTTAAAGGGGCTGGGGGTTCACCGGCTCTCGGTGCCGGTGCCGTTCCTCGAGGCCGGCGGGCCGGCGAACATCTACGTCATCGAGAACGCCGACGGGACGCTGACGCTCTTCGACTGCGGCATCGCCACCGACGAGGCGAAGGCGGCGCTGGGCCAGCAACTGGTCGAGCGCGGGCTCGATCGCTCGAAGGTCTCGCGCATCATCATCAGCCACGGCCACATCGACCACTACGGCAATGCCCAGGAGATCTCCGAGGAGACCGGCGCCACCATCTGGCTCCACCCCGCCGACCAGGAGAAGGTCTGCGGCGAAGGGCGGTGGAACAAGCAGCTGGAGAAGAGCTTCGGGTACTTCATGCGGCTCGGCGTCCCCCGCGCGACGCTGGAGGCGATGC
>JAYVRT010000116.1:0-8206 GCA_043776025.1 Archangiaceae bacterium
CTGGCCTCGCGCGCGCCGGCGACGACTGGGGCGGGGTCTACACGCCCGGCGGCCCTTCCCAGGCCCCCACCTCCACCCAGCTGAGTCAACGGCTCGCCGCGGTCGTCGACGAGTGCGGCCTGGAGAACCGAATCTCACCGTCCGACCTCGAGGCGGTGGCGAAGCTGCCGCCGGAAGACCAATCGGCGCTCTCGCGGTTCGTCGCCCGTGTCGAGCGCCGTGCGTGGGACGAGGATGACTGCGACGGCGCGGCGGCGGATCTCCAGCGCGGCCTCGCGCTCGCCGCCGACGCCCGCGCGCTGCAGCCGAGCCGGCCGGCCTCGCCGCGCGACGAGGCGAAGGCGATCCTCGCCCGCCCCGAGTTCTCCGTCGACGCGCCGGTGGAGCAGACGGCCGAGGCGGGTTCAGAGGCGCCGGGCTGGCTGGCGAAGGCGTGGAGCGACTTCTGGGAAGCGATCTGGAAATGGCTGCGCGGCCTCCGCTCGGACCCCGAGCCGCGGCGCTCCGGGCCCTCCCCCAGCTTCTCGGGCATGGGGCTCGCCAACGGGGTGGTGATCGCCGCGGTCGCCGCGGTGGTGTTGGTGCTGCTGTGGCTGCTGCTGCGCAGCCGCGAGCAGCCGCTGGCCACGGGGGACGCTGACGTCAGCGCGCTCACCCAAACCCCGCTGGGCAGCGATCCGATGGGCGCGCTGGCGCGGCCCCCCGAGACCTGGGCCGGCCTCGCCGACGCGCTCGCGCGCGAGGGCCGCTTCCGCGAGGCGATTCGACACCTCTACCTCGCCACGCTGTCCCGCCTGCACCGCGACGGGGCGATCGACTACGACCCCGCGAAGAGCAATTGGGACTACTTCCGCGGCTTCAAGGGGCGCGGGGACCTGCTGCCTGGGTTTCGTGAGCTGACCCGCCGCTTCGATTTCGGGTGGTACGGCAACCTCGAGGTCAGCGCGGCGTCGTGGCAGACCTTCCGAGGCCTGTGTGAGCCGATCCTCGCCGTCTCGCCCCAGGGGCTCGCCCAGAGTGCGTGATCGCTTCCCTCTGGTGATGATCGCCCTGCTGGTGCTGCTTGGCGCCTTCGGGACTTTTCTGCTGCGCAGCGCCCGGCGCGGCTCCTTCGCCGACAAGCTGTCGACGTACCGCTCCGAGCCCGATGGCGCGCGGGCGCTGTTTCTCCTCGCCCAGCAGCAGCAGGTGCCGGTGCAGCGGGTGCAACAGAGCCTGCACGTCCTCACCGAGCAGCAAAACCTGGCGCTGCTCGCCGTCGAGTTCTCGGAGAAGAGCGCGAAGCCCGGCAAGCGTAGCCCCTGGTCCACCCGCGCGATCGATGCGGGCACCGACGACGACGACGACGAGACTGCACCCGCGGACGAAGACGAGGACGACCGGCTCCACTCCGGCTCGAACCTGATGCGCGCCCACGCCGTCGGCCCCGACGAGCGGGAGAAGCTGCTCGAGCACGTCAAGCAGGGCCACACCTTGATCTACCTGCCGTGGGGCGACGGGAACAACCCGCTGCTCAAGGCGCTCGACGTGCAGCTGTGGAAGGCCGACAAGGCGCTCGACGTGCGCACGCTCGTGCCCGGCCAGCCGACGCCCTTCACCGTCGGCGTCGAGCGGGTCGAGGCGAAGGTCCACGCGTACCTCGGGCTCCCGCCCGGCGCGGTGTCGCTGTTGGTCGACGAGAAGCTCGGTGAGCCGGTGGCGGCGGTGGTGCCCTACGGCCAGGGCGAGGTGATCGTGATCGCCTCCCCCGAGCTGGCGATGAACCGCGCCCTCACCCGCGCCGACAACGCCCGCTTCTGGAGTTCGCTGCTCACCGCGGTGGCGCGCACCGGGCCGATTGCTTTCGACGAGTTCCACCACGGCTTCGCCTCGGAGCGTTCGATCGCCAACTTCGCCGAACGCTATGGCTTGCAGTTCGCGGTGCTCCAGCTGCTCCTCGGCGTCTGTCTCTGGGCGGCGGCGTTGCGGCGGTTTGGCCGGCCGCGGCCGCTCGCCGAGGACACCCGGGTGGGCAGCACCGACGCCCTCTTCGCCTCGAGCCGGCTGTACCGCGAGGGGCGCCACTACGGCCACGCAGCCTCGGCGATCGTCCGGCAGGTCTGCGCCGAGTACGCCGCGGTCGCCGCCCTCCCCGCCCGCAGCGAGGCCGCCGAGCTCGCCACCGCGCTCAAGCTCAAAGGGCGGGCCGACCTCGCCGCCGCAATCACCCAGGTGCGCGCCTCGGCCCAGAGCGTCATCCACGAGGCTGACGTCCAGCAGGTCGCCCAGCTCGCCGCCGCCGCCCGCCGCATGTTGCGGTTGAAGAAGCCGCTTCCCGAACCGCCGGGTCACGCGCAAGCTCACGCCCCCGTGAAGAACCCTCGAGGAGCTCTATGACGCCCCCTGGAGTCGTCGCATCCGCCTCAGCGCCCCCGACCCCACAGAGCCAGGCGGTGGGCATGGCGAACGCGGTGCGCGAGGCCTCGCTCGCCGAGGTGCGCAAGGCGGTGGTCGGCCAGGACGAGCCGCTCGAGCTGATGCTGTGCGGGCTGATCGCCGGCGGCCACGTGCTGCTCGAGGGCGTCCCGGGCACCGCGAAGACGCTGATGGCCAAGGCGCTGGCGAAGAGCATCAGCGCCGAGTTCAAGCGGATCCAGTTCACCCCCGACCTGATGCCGGCCGACATCCTCGGCACCAGCATCTTCGACCTCAAGTCGCAGCAGTTCGTGCTGGTGCGGGGGCCGATCTTCACCGACCTGCTGCTCGCCGATGAGATCAACCGCGCGCCGGCGAAGACGCAGTCGGCGCTGCTCGAGGCGATGCAAGAGCGCTCGGTGTCTCTCGAGGGCCGCCACTCGACGCTGTCACCGCTCTTCACCGTCTTCGCCACCCAGAACCCGGTCGAGTCCGAGGGCACCTACCCGCTGCCCGAGGCCCAGCTCGATCGCTTCCTCTTCAAGATCGACGTCGGCTACCCCAACGACGCCGAGGAGGAGCAGATCCTCACCGCGGTCCACCGCGGCTTCGACTCGGGTGACCTCGGAAAGGCGGGCGTCGCTTCGGCGGTCACCCGGGAGCAGGTGCTCGCCGCCCGCGCCGCGCTCCAGGAGGTGACGGTGGAGCCCCCGGTGCTCAACTACGTGCGCAAGCTGGTCGCGGCGACGCGCACCTCGCCGCGGATTCGCCTCGGCGCTGGCCCCCGGGCCGGGGTGCACCTGCTGCTGGCCGCGAAGGCGCTCGCCGCGTTGCGGGGCCGCGGCTTCGTCACCCCCGACGACGTCCGCTACCTCGCCGCGCCGGTGCTCAAGCACCGCCTGCTGCTTTCTCCCGACGCCGAGCTCGACGGCGCGACGCCCGGCGACGTGCTGCGCGAGGTCATCGCCTCCGTGGAGGTCCCCCGCTGATTCCCACCCACCGGCTGTGGGTGACGGCCTGCGCGCTGGCGCTGCCGTCGGTTCTCGCGGGGTTCGTCCCCGGCCTGTGGTCGCTGGTGTTGCTGCTCGACGGGGCGCTGATCTCGCTGGCGATCGCCGACTTCGCCCTCGCACGAAGAGCGCCGATCAAGCTCTGGCGGGAGCTGCCCACCCGGCTTCAGGTCGGGGTGGCGAACAAGATCCAGCTGGAGCTCGTCAACCCCGGCAAGCGGCCGCTGCTGCTGCAGGTGAAGGACGACGTCGCGCCCGAGTTCACCGTCGAGCCGGCCCTGCTCGGCCTCACCGTCGCCGCCCAGAGCCGCGCCCGGGTGCCGTACCGCGCCACGCCCAACAAGCGCGGCAAGTTCGAGTTTGGCGACCTCACCGTCCGCACCCGCGGCCCCTTCGGCTTCATGTGGCACGAACGGGTCTTCCCGGCGAAGACCCCGGTGTCGGTCTTCCCCGACATGCGCGGCGCCAGCCGGCTGCTGCTCGCCGATGCGGCGCTGGACATGGTCAACCTCGGCCTGCGCAAGCTTCGGCGCGACGGCCGGGGCTCGGAGTTCGCCCGCCTGCGCGACTACGCCCAGGGCGACTCGGTGCGCGAGGTCGACTGGAAGGCCACCGCCCGCCGCACCCGCCCGGTGACCCGGGTGATGGAGTCCGAGCGGTCGCAGACGATCCTCATCGGGGTCGACGCCGGGCGCTCGATGGCGGCGCGCGTCGATGGGCTCACCAAGCTCGATCACGCGGTCAACGCGGCCCTCTTCCTCGCCTTCGTGGCGGTGCGAAACGGCGATCGCGTCGGGCTGGTGGTCTTCGCCGATGAGGTGAAGAGCTACCTCGCGCCGGCGGCGGGCCGCGCCCAATACCGGAAGATCGTCGACGGCCTCTACTCGGCCAAGCCCCACCTGACCTACGTCGACTACCTCGCGCTCTTCAAGGAGCTCAACGTGCGCCTGCTGCGCCGCAGCCTGCTCTGCGTCTTCACCGACTTCATCGACGAGGACCAGGCGGCCACGATGGTCGACCCGCTGCGCCGCCTCGGCCGGCGCCACGTGCCGCTGTGCCTGTCGGTGAAGGACACCGCGCTCGCGCGCCTGCTGCAGACCGACCCTCCCGACGCGGAGATCGCCTTTCAGCACGCGGTGGCGAGCGAGCTGCTGCTCGAGCGCGAGCAGCTCAAGCGGCGCATCGCCCAGGGCAATGTGGTGCAGATGATTGACGTCAACCCCGAGGAACTCTCGCTGGCCGCGGTGAACAAATACCTCGAGATCAAGGCCCGGGGGATGCTGTGATCGTCTTTTGCCCCAACTGCGGCACCCAGGGCGCCGGCGTCGGCGGGGCGCGCTCCACCTGCGCCGCCTGCGGCTCGATCTTCGAGGTGCCCTCTGACGGCCCGAGGCGAGAGGCCGCGCCGCCTCCCAAGCCGGTGGCCGCGCCCGTTCCCCCCGCTGCCCCTCGGGCGTCGTTCTCCCCGCCTCAGCAGCCGATCTTCGCGTCGGTGCGGGGCCGCGCCGCCCCGACCCGAACCAACACCCTGGCGATCATCTCATTGGTGGCGGGGATCCTCTGCTGCGTCCCGGCGGCTTCCCCGTTGGTCGCGATCGGTGCGGGGATCCTCGCGCTGCGGCAGATCGACGGCGCGGTCGAGACCGAAGGTGGGCGCGGTCTGGCGATCGCGGGGATCATCCTCGGTGCGATCAGCGCGCTGCTGCATGTCTTCTGGCTGATCGGCACGCTCAATAGGCACTGGTAGGCGGCGGCGGCCGGAACAGCCCCGACAGCAGGTAAGCGTAGACGCCGCTGCCGACCACCAGCGCGAACGAGATCTTGAAGGCGACCGACAGCCGCGGCGGGTGGATCTGGGAGATCGTCCCCTCGATGCACCCGGCGAGCACGAAGAGCGCCAGCGTCCCCAACAGCAACTTCACCGCGGTCAGCGCCTCTTTTCGCACCGCCTCGCGGCGCGACAGCCCCTTGGGAGCGACCAGCCCCCGGGCGATCACGAACCCCGCGGCCCCGGCGATGCAGATCGCGGAGATCTCCGGGATCCCGTGGGGAAGAATCCAGGCCCAGAACCAGCCCGACAGGCCCTTCGAGGCGTAGACCCAGGCGAGCGCGCCGAGCAGCACCCCGTTGCTGAAGAGCATGATCGCCGTGCCGACGCCGGCGGTGATCCCCAAGGCGAACGCAGCGAAGGCGACCTGGATGTTGTGGGTGAAGAGGAAGCTGGAGAACGCGGCCTGCTCCTCGACCGAGGCCGACCGGTCGGCCTCTTCCTTCACCCGCTCGGTCGGGTCGAGCGACTGGTGCTGATCGGGCACCAGGTAGGGCGCGGCGTCCGGGTCGAACACCATCCCCAGCCAGCCGAAGCCGAAGCCCGCGAGGAAGACGAGCACCGAGGCGACGTAGGCCCGCCACTCGGCGCGCATCACCTCGGGGAACCCGCGCACGAGGAAGCGCTGCACGTCGGCCCAGCGCGCCCGCTTCCCCGGGTACGTCAACGCGTAGGCGCGCCCGACGAGATCGTTGAGGTAGCCGCTGACGTCGGAGGCGCCGGCGCGCGAGCGCACCCACAGCAGGTCCGACGAGGCGCCGCGGTAGAGCCGCGAGAGCGATCGGGCGTCGTCGAGCGCCAGCGACTTGAGCCCCTTGACCTCGGCCTGGTCGAGCAAGGACTCGAGCGCGACCCACTTCGGCCGTCGGGTGTCGACGAACTCGGCGATCTCCATTGCGGCGCGACTGTAGCCTAGAGTCTTGCGGGCGATGGCCGAAGAGCAGCCTCTCCTCGAAGGCAACCACGCGGTGCTCACCCCCGAGTACGTGGAGTTCGACTTCGTCCTCGCCGGGCTCTTCAGCCGATTCCTCGCCTGGTTCATCGACACGTTGATCACCCTTGGCCTCGCGCTGGCGCTGATCACCGCGCTCTCCTTCGCGATGATCGCCTTCCCCGGCTTCGCCTCCGCGCTCGCCCTCGTGGCGTGGTTCCTCATCGACTGGGGCTACGGGATCCTCCTCGAGTCGGTGTGGAGCGGGCAGACGGTCGGCAAGCGGGCGATGGGCCTGCGGGTGATCCAGGAGTCGGGGGTGCGGATCGGGTTTCTCCACGCGGTGCTGCGCAACCTCGCTCGGCCGATCGACCGGCTGCCGGTGATCTACGCGGTGGGCGGCACCGCGGCGCTGTTCTCGAAGTCACAGCAGCGGCTGGGAGACATGCTCGCCGGGACGATCGTCGTCCGCGACCGGCGGCTGAAGATCCCCGCATCGATCGCCCGCCCCGAGGGCGAGACGGCGCTCCTCGACGATCCGCTGTTCCGCGCGCGGGTGGCGAAGCTGTCGGCCGAGGAGGAGGCGCTGATCTTCTCCGCGGCGCTGCGCCGGGAAGAGCTCGGCATCGAGGCCCGCCTCTCGCTGTTCGCCGCCCTCAGCCAGCGGCTGCAGGAAGACGCGGATCTCTACAAACCCCCGCACCTGTCAGACGAGAAGCTGGTGTTGCTGTGTGCGGCGGCGCTGGCGAAACGAAACGCGGACCGAGGCGGCGCGGCGAAGGCCCGCGCACGTCCGCGCAACATGCTTCAGCAGCGGAACCTGCCTCAGAAGTAGGTCGCGACGCTCAGCGCCCCGCCGAACGAGGGGTGGATCGGATCGTTGAGCTGAATGAAGAGATCGAAGTTGCCGCGGATGCCAATCGAGACGGTGTCCGCGACGAAGTAGTCCAGGCCGGCGGTGACCCCGGGCCCGACCAGCACCCCGACCTCGGGCTTGGTGATCAGCACGAAGCCAGCGATCTCGATCCCGACGTAGGGCCGCACCGTCTCCTCGAGGAAGAGGTAGCGGATGCCGAGGTGGCCCCCGGTGCCGAAGATCAACCCTCGGCCGCTGACGGTGTCGGCGCCGACGGCGACCTGGACGATCATCAGCGGGACCCGCGCGTAGAGATCGAACCCGTTCTCGATGTAGAGCGACCCTTCCAGCGTCAGCGGCGCGGCGAAGTCCACGCCCGCTTTGCCCGAGCCGCCGACGAACTTCACGATGCCGACCCCGCCACCCAGCGCCCGATTGGCAAACTGCGCCTGCGCTTGTGAGGCCACCAGGACTCCCAGCGCCGCCACCACCCCACAGAGCGTCTTTGGCATGTCGTGGATCATCGTACTGCCCTCAGTAGCCGAGCGGTGCCGCAACGCAACAATCAAAACCCATTTCAACGCGGAGCGCGGCGCAGCGTCTTTGCCCACCGCCCTGACGGCTCGTAGGCCCAACCAGCGACGGGCCCGGTGAAGGCGAGGCCATCGATCCTGCGCACCGCCGCCCCGGGACGACCGTAGGGCGCATACTCGAGGCCCAGACCGTCGATCGCGTAGTCGCGCGTTTCACCGGGACCTTCGCCTCGTTGCTCCTGGTGCTTGCTCGGCAAGTGCACCGTCTGGAGCGAGACCTTTTCCGGCGTCAACCTCAGCCCGCCGCCTTCGGCCGACCAGCTGCCCGTCTCCACCGTCAGCGCCCCGCCCCCCGAGCTGCCTGCGCTGCTCTGCAGCTCGTACCGGCCCTCGCCGTCCAGCCGGAGGCTGAAGTTGTCGCGATCGTCGCGCCAAAGCCCCGCGAGTGTCACCCGCTGTCCCCGCGCCACCACGTTGGCCGTGGAGACGTAGGTCAGCCCCTCGGAGGTGACGAAGAGGAAGTCGTCTTCGCCCGTGGCGGGTTCAGCAGCGACGGCCCTTCCCGCCACCGCCGCGATGTGAGGAGGGGTCTGCTCTGCGTCGGCGCCTACCAGCACCAACAAACCGCCCAGGGCGCAGCAGCTCGCCACCGAG
>JAYVRT010000117.1:0-2496 GCA_043776025.1 Archangiaceae bacterium
GCCGGGGCGCAGGCCGCAGATGCCACGGATGATGAGGCTGATTTTGACGCCGGCGTTGGAGGCGGCATAGAGGGCGTCGATGATGTCGGGCTCGAACAGCGAGTTCAGCTTGATCCAGATCTCGGCAGGGCGACCGGCGCGGGCGTGGTCAGCCTCGGCGGCGATGAGGGCTTCGAGTTTGGGGGGCAGCGACTCCACGGCTCCTCATTACGATACCAGCGCGAAAAGATCTGCTAGCCAGAACGTCATGCTGCGTGTGCGGGTGTACGACAACGGCCGCCTCCTCGACGGCGACGAGGCACTCCTGGCGACCGCCGGCCCCAAGTGGATCGACGTGCTCTCGCCCACCGAAGAGGTGCTCACCAGGCTCGGCGAGCGCTACGGGCTGCACAAGCTGGCCATCGAAGACTGCCTTCACCTCGACCAGCGGCCCAAGCTCGAAGAGTACGGCAACCACCAGTTCCTCGTGCTGCAGGGCTTCTCGACGCCCACCGAGAAGTGGGCCGATCTCGAGATGCACGAGCTCCACTTCTTCATCGGGCCAGACTGGCTGATCACGGTGCACGAGAAGGAGCAGGACTCGGTCAACCTCACCCATAAGCGGCTCGACGCCGACCTCGCCGGGACGCTCGGCAAGGGCCCCGACTTCGTCTGTTACCTGCTCGCCGACGCGATGGTCGATCACAACTTCCCGATGCTCGACCGCTTCAACGACGAGCTCGAGGATCTCGAGACGGCGATCTTCGAGAAGCCGACGCGGGAGCTGCTGCAGCGCGCGTTCGCACTCAAGCGCAACCTGGTCCAGGTGCGGCGGGTGCTCTCCCCCCAGCGCGACGTGGTCGGCCTGCTTGCCCGGCGAGGGGTCGCCAACGTGCAGGAGAAGACCACGCTCTACTTCCGCGACGTCTACGATCACCTCGTCCGGCTCTACGAGCAGATCGACGCCGCCCGCGACCTGCTGGGCAACGTGATGGAGGCGTACCTGTCGGTGGTGGCGAACAAGACCAACGAGGTGACCAAGCAACTGACGCTCTTCGCCAGCATCTTCATGCCGCTGTCGTTCGTCGTCGGCTTCTTCGGGCAGAACTTCACCATCCTCAACGAGCCGCTGCTTTTCTGGGCGAGCATCACGGTGACCCTCGCGCTGCCGGTAGGGATGATCTTCTATTTTCGTTCTCGGGAGTGGCTCTGATGCCGTACGTGACGATCGAAGGGCGCGCGCTGCACTACCGCGACGTGGGAGAGGGCCAGCCGCTGCTGCTGCTCCACGGCTTTCCGCTCACGGGCGCGAGCTTCTGGCCCCAGCTCGACGCGCCGCCGAAGGGCATGCGGCTGCTGGTGCCCGATCACCGTGGCTTTGGACAGAGCGCCGCCGGGCCAGGGGTGACGACGATGGAGGCGATCGCCGCCGATGCGCTCGCTCTGCTCGACGCGCTCAAGCTCGACCGCGCGGCGGTGGGCGGGGTGTCGATGGGGGGCTACGCGGCGATGGCGCTGGTGCGGCTGGCGCCGGCCCGGGTGAGCTCGCTGGTGTTGATCGACACCCAGGGCACCGCGGACGACGACGCGGGCAAGGCGCGGCGCGAAGCCACCGCGAAAGACATCGAGGCGAATGGAATGGCGCCGCAGGCGGTGGCGATGCTGCCGAAGCTGCTCTCACCCCACGCCTCCGACGACACGCGGCGCCGGGTGGAGGCGATGATCCGCTCGGTGGACCCGACAGGCGCGGCGGCGGCGAGCCGGGGCATCGCCCAGCGGTTCGACGCACGGGAACTGCTCTCGAGGTTCGCCGGCCCGGCGCTGGTGGTGGTCGGCTCGCAAGACGTGATCACCCCGCCGGCGAAGGCGACGGAGCTCGCCGGTCTGCTGGCCGGATCGCGGCTGGTGGAGCTGCCCGGTTGCGGGCACCTGTCGAACCTCGAACAGCCGACGCAGTTCAACGTGGCGCTCAGCGAGTTCCTCGCCTACGGCTGAACCACAACCGCAACTACGGCGAGCAGATCACCTGGTCGCCGTTGACGGTGCACGAGCGGCAGTCGTTGGTCTTGACCAGCACACCCTCGCGGCACTCGAGCGTGCCCTTCATGTCGCTGGTGCACAGGCCACGGCCCTGGGCGCTGGACGCACAGGCATCGCCCGCCACATTGCCGCTCATGTCGCACTTGACGACGTCCGCGTCGCGCTTGCAGCCGCCGCTGCCCTTGCACGGGAGCTTGACCCACTTGCCGGCCTTGCACTCGAGCGCCGCGGTGGTGTCGGCGCAGAGGAAGCCGTTGGTGCTGCAGGAGGCGCCCTCTTTGGCTCCGCCACAAGCGGTCAGGGCCAGGCAGGCGGAGAGGGCGAGGAGGACGAGGGGGCGCATCGAAAATCCGTGGGAAAGACCGGCCTTTAAAGCGCGCGGACTATCGGCGGCGGATCAGGCGGCGTCAACGTCAAAGCGCCTCTGAAGCCGGCCGGTCTTCGGATAGGGTCCGCGGCCCAAGATGACGACCCTCA
>JAYVRT010000118.1:0-8200 GCA_043776025.1 Archangiaceae bacterium
GCCGTGAATCGCCATGCCGGGCGCGATCTCGACGAAGAGCGAAGCCACGTACGGCACGGGGTAATACCCACGGCACGTGGTGCAGATGTGAGCGGCGAGCTGCGGCTGGAGCGAATCGAGAAAGACGTACGTCCGAAGCGACGTTGCCAAAGGGGGGCTTCCTCCGAGCGGCGTGACTTATGGGACCGCAGCAGCGTTGACAAGCACGCGTTTTTCATCGGCATATGCGGATCTCGTGGTCCTCGTCCTTCCGTTGATCGCCGCGCTGTCGCTGGGCTCGGTCGATCGCAGCCGCACCCCGTGGTTCCTCCCGCGCTACGCGGTGGCGGGCGCGTACGGCGGCACCGGCGTCTTCGCGCCGACGGTGCGGATTGGCTGGGAGGTCGCGCTGATCGAGCAGAAGACCGAGTTCGTGGTGATGGTCGAGCTCGGCCCCGCCTTCAGTCTGATCCAGCCGCGGAACATGCGGCTGTTCTGGGAACACGCCGCGCTCGCTGGAGTGGGGCTGCGCAACCAGCGGGGGCGGAGGTTTCACTGGGGCATCTCGGCGATGGCCGGCCCGGTGCTGCACGGAGCGACCTTCGTCGATCCGGCGCTCAACGAGGAACGCTGGAACGGGGTGGTCGAGGGCCGCGCCGAGGCAGGCGCCGATCTGGGGCCGGTGACGCTGGCCGGCTTCATCGGCTACCAGCAGCCCTGGCTGGTGAACTTCCGGATCCTCACCTCGGCGTACGTCGGCGGCCTCACCTTCGGCGTGGTGGTGAACTGGCGATGAGTGGGTTCGTCGACCTGCACCTCCACCTGATCGCCGGGGTGGACGACGGGGCGCGGACGATCGAGGACTCGCTCTCGATGGCGCGGGCGCTGGTGGCGCTGGGCTTCACCGACGCCGCGCCCAGCCCACATCACCGGCAGGAGTACGCGAGCGCCGAGGTGGGCCTGCAGGGGCTCGAGGCGGCGAGGCAGGCGCTGGCGGCGGCGCAGATCCCGCTCGAGCTCCACGTCAACGCCGAGCACTTCTTCCTCGACGAGCGGCTGCTGAGCGAGCTGCCGGCCGCGCGGAAGATCGGCGGCGCGACGCTGCTGGTGGAGGCGCCGTACACGACCGCGCTGCCGATCCTCCCGGAGATCATCTTCCGGTTGAAGCTCAAGGGGACGACCGCGCTGATCGCCCACCCCGAGCGGTGCCTCGAGTTCGAGAAGAAGGGCCGGGCGGCCGAGGCGGTGCGGGCGGGGGCGCTGCTGCAGCTCGATATCGGCGCGCTCGTCGGCCGTTACGGGAAGGTGGCGCAGAAGCTGGCGAAGACCTTCCTCGATGAGGGGCTGTACGCCGTCGCGGCCACCGATCTCCACTCGCCGGTCAACGCCGAGGTGTGGGTGGGCGAGGCGATCGCCGCGCTGGGGAAGGGGTGGGGGAAGGCCACGGTCGAACGTTTGTTGGGGTCGAACCCACTCGCCTTGCTGCGTGGGCAAGCGCTGCCCTGATATAGGCCCCTCGCCCGTGAAGAACGCCCTCAAGCTCGCCCTCAGCCTCCTGATCACCGGGGTGTGCTTCTGGTGGACCTTCAAGGACACCCACTGGAAGGAGATCTGGGCGTCGGCGAGCACGGCGAACTACCTCTGGCTGTTGCCGTACCTGGTGATCCTCACCTTCGTGCACCTGGCGCGGACGCTGCGCTGGGGGGCGATGCTGTCGGGGATCGAGAAGGTGAAGTTCCAGGCGCTCAACGAGGCCTCGGGCATCGGCTTCATGATGCTGATCGTCCTCCCGTTTCGAATGGGAGAGTTCGCCCGGCCGTTCCTGATCGCCGAGCGGAGCAAGATCCGCCGGAGCGCGGCGATGACCTCGGTGGTGTTCGAGCGGATCGTCGACGGGATCACGATCGCGGTGATGCTGCGCGGACTGTTGTTCTTCGTTCCCAACCGCGACGGAGAGATCAACCGGATCCTCCTCGGGGCGAACCTGATGTTCGGGGTGTTCTCCAGCGGGTTGCTCTTCCTCTTGTTCGCCCGGTGGCAGCACGACCGCGCGGTGCGGCTGATCGCGGCGACCGCGGGCCGGATCTCTCCCAAGCTCGGGGACAAGGTGGCCCACGTCGTCGACGGCTTCGTCGGCGCGATGAAGCAACTGCCGGACGCGAAGAACCTCGTCGCGTTCTTCGTCTGGACGGTCGTCTACTGGGCGCTCAACGGCGTCGGGATCTCGATGCTCTCCAACGCGTTCGAGTGCCACCTGACGGTCTTTCAGGCCTTCGTGGTGCTCGGGGTGCTGATCATCGGGCTGATGATCCCCGCGGCTCCGGGCAGCGCCGGCACCTTCCAGGCGGCGATCAAGGTCGGCCTCGGGGCGTTCCTCGCGCAGGACATGGTGAACTCCAGCGGGGTCGCGTTCGCAAATGTCCTCTGGGCGGTGCAGATTCTCCAGCAGGTGCTGTTCGGCCTGGTGCTGATGACGATCTCGAAGGGCAGCTTCCGCGGGATCACCGGGAAGCTGAGTGAAGAGCAGGCCTCGAACGCCTGAAGGAGCAGTCGCGATGCGCTTCGGAGTCGACCTCTTCTCGATGTGCGTGATCGGCGGTGCCTTCATCCTCGGGCAGATCCGGCAGATCCCCGCGCAGCTGCGCTTCGTAATCATGGCGCTGGCCTGCGGCGTCGTCGCCGTCTACCGGTTCCAGATGGGCTCGGACACGTTCAACCGCGCCGTGGCGCTGATCGCCGCGCTCTTCGCGATCCAGAACCTGGTGCGGGCGATGCGCTACCGCCCGCCGCCGGTGAGCTGATCAGCAGCCCGTCTCACGCGCTGATGTCGGCGCGCACGTACTCGAACTCCAGCGCCTTGTTGTTGATGCCGCGCGCCGGCGCCGCGACCCAGTTGGCCATCTGGCCCGGCTGGTAGATCGCCTTCGCCTGCAGGCCCTTGACGTACGCGCGATCCGCGGCCGACGGCAGGAAGCCGTCCTTCTTCGCCGCCCAGTCGGATGCGGACATCGGCTTGCCCTCTGGGTCGAAGTGGCTGCCGGCGAAGATCCCCTGGTTGCGGTGGAACCGGCGGTTGGGGAGCACGAAGCGGAAGGACATCCCCGCGTCGACCAGCACCTTGTTCCAGCGATCGACGCCGCGCTGGCAGTCCTCGACGTAGCCGTCGCGCAGCACCTCGTTCATCGCCGAGCGCATCGGCACGTCCTCATGCCGGAAGGCGCCGTTGTCCCAGACGTCCATCGGGTAGACGCCCTCGAGGGCGACGTGATCGGTGAACTTCTCTTCCTTCGCGCGCCCCTTGAGGCCGGCGCCGAAGAAGTTCGCCGCGTTGGTCGAGATCTCCGAGCCGAACAAGTCGAGCGACAGCGAGTACCAGAGGTTGAGGTATTTCTGGATCGTCGTCAGGTCGACGCCGCCCTGCTTGCGGGCGTCTTCGTTCGGATCCTTCTTCATCAGCTCACAGGTACGCTGGACGACGCGCTGGATCCCCGACTCGCCGACGAACATGTGGTGCGCCTCCTCGGTGAGCATGAACCGGGTGGTGCGCGAGAGCGGATCGAAGCCCGACTCCGCGAGCGCGAGCAGCTGATACTTGCCGTCGCGATCGGTGAACATCGTGAACATGAAGAAGCTGAGCCAGTCGTCGATTGGCTCGTTGAAGGCCCCGAGGATCCGCGGCTTGTCCTGGTTGCCGCTGCGGCGCTCGAGCAGGCCTTCCGCCTCTTCGCGCCCGTCGCGGCCGAAGTAGCGCTGCAGCAGGTACACCATCGCCCACAGGTGCCGGCCTTCCTCGACGTTCACCTGGAAGAGGTTGCGCAGGTCGTAGAGCGACGGGCAGCTGTTGCCCAACAGCCGCTGCTGCTCGACCGACGCCGGCTCGGTGTCGCCCTGGGTGACGATCAGCCGGCGCAGGGTGTTGCGGTGCTCGCCCGGCACGTCCTGCCACACCGGCTGGCCCATCAGGTCGCCGAAGCCGATGGTGCGATCTTTCACCGCGTCGGCGAGGAAGATCCCCCAGCGGTACTCCGGCATCTTCACGTAGTCGAAGTGCGCCCAGCCGTCCGTCTGGGTGCTGATCGCGGTGCGCAGGTAGACGTCGCGCCCCTGGAAGCCCTCGGGCCCCATCTGCTTCCACCAGTCGATGAAGTTGGGCTGCCACTGCTCGAGCGCCCGCTGGAGCTTGAGGTCGCCGCCGAGGTTGACGTTGTTCGGGATCTTTTCGCTGTTGATGTCGCTCATGGGGGTTCCTTTTTAGGTGCGGCGCATGTCGAAGGTGGGGCGGACGCCGGCCTGACCGTAGAGCGACAACGCCCCCTTGGGCCCGACCGCGTTGGGACGTTGGAAGATCCAGTTCTGCCAGGCGGTGAGGCGGCCGAAGATCTTCGTCTCCATCGTCTCTGGGCCGGCCCAGCGCAGGTTGCACTCCATCCCGGTGAGCGCGTCGGGGGACATCGCGGCGCGCTCCTCGATCGCCACCCGCAGCTCGTCTTCCCAGTCGAGCTCGTCGGGAGCGAAGGTCACCAGCCCGGCCGAGAGCGCCGCGCCCGCGTCGTAGGGCCCGGCGTGGGCCAGCAGTTCCCTGGTGCGCGCCGGGGTGGCGAGCATCCGCGACTCGAGGCGGGACAGGCCGTTGCTCATCGGCAGCGCCCCGGCGTTGAGCGGCCCCAGCTCGATCGCCGTCGGGCGGCTGCTGTCGTCGAGCATGTAGCTGCGGTCGGCAGCCAGCGCGAGCTCGGCCAGGGTCCCGGCGAAGCAGCTGCCAGGCTCGATGAACGCGTAGAGCGTCTTCGAGGTGAGATCGAGCCGCTTGAGCGCCCGCTTCTGAAGGTGCAGCACCTCGCGCACCAGCCAGTGCTTCGGCGCGTTCGCAGCGACGAAGGCGTCCCAGACGAGGACCTTCTTCGGGTCGCCGCTGGTCTTGAGCACCACCGTGCCGATGTCGAGGTGGTTGATCCGCAGCCGCAGCAGCGCGTCGTCGAGCTCCCGGAAGGCGCGCACGCCCCAGACGTCGGAGCCCGCGGCGGCGAGCGCGTCGCCGTCGGCCGGGGGCGCTGCGTCCGGCGCCTTCATCACCAGCTCGGTCACCCGGGGCGCGGTGTTCAGCTTCACCGTCACGTAGCGGTACTCCAGCGCGTGCTCGGAGATCTTCGGCTCGAGCGCTCCGAGCTTCAGGCCCTTGCCGTCCTTCGGCCGGTCGCTCTGGGCGGCGAGCACCTTGGCGCGGTCGGCGACCACCTGGGCGAAGCGGCTCTTGGGGACGACCTGGTCCACCAGGCGCCAGTCGACCGCGCGCTTGCCCTTGATCCCCTCGGCGGTGGTGCTGAAGAAGTCGGCCTGGTCGCGGCGCACCTTGCGCTTGTCGACCACCCGGGTGAGCCCGCCGGTGCCGGGGAGCACGCCCAGCAGCGGCACGACGGGCAGCGAGACCGCCGAGTTGCCGTCGTCGATCAACAGGATCTCGTCACACGCCAGCGCCAGCTCATAGCCGCCGCCGGACGCAGTGCCGTTGAGCGCGCAGAGCGCCTTGAGGCCCGAGTGCTGCGAGGCGTCCTCGAGGTACAGCCGGGTCTCGTTGGTGAACTTGCAGAAGTTCACCTTCCACGGGTGGCTGCTGCTGCCGAGCATGAAGATGTTCGCGCCGGCGCAGACGATCTTCTCCTTGAGCGAGGTGACGACGATCACCCGGGTCTCCGGATGCTCGAAGCGGATCCGCTGGATCGCGTCGGCCAGCTCGACGTCGACGCCAAGGTCGTAGCTGTTGAGCTTGAGCACGTAGTCGTCGGCGCGCAGGCCGAGGTTCTCGTTCACGTCCATCGAGAGCCGGGCGACCTCGCCGTCGAACTCGAGCTTCCAGTGCTTGTACTTCGAAGGGTGCGTCTCGAAGGACGGCAGCGTCTCAACCACGTTGTCGTGAGCCATTGCCTGCCGATCTGCCACGGTCGGCCTCCCAACCGCAAGCAGCATAGTGCGTGCATTGATCTGGGTCAGGCAGTATACTGCTTGACGATGGAAGGGCTCCTCACCGAGGTCGGACGGAAAGTTCGGGCGCGCCGCCGCGATCAGGGCCTCACGCTCAAGGCGCTGGCGAAGGCGAGCGGGCTCTCGGAGCGGTTCATCGGCGACCTCGAGGCGGGCAGGGCGAACATCTCACTGCTCAACCTCGCGCAGGTGGCGCAGGCGCTGGCGGTGGGGCTGACCAGCCTGCTCGAAGCGCCGGCGTCGACCGCGCAGGGCGTGGTCGCGTTGCTCGGGCTGCGCGGGGCGGGCAAGAGCAGCGTCGGCAAGGCGCTGGCGGGCCGGCTCGGCGTCGGGTTCTTCGAGCTCGATCGCCTCGTCGAGGCCGAGGCGGGGATGGGGCTGGGCGAGCTGTTCGCGATCCACGGCGAGGACTACTTCCGGCAGCTCGAGCTCAAGGCGCTCGACCGGTTCCTCGGCGCCCACAGCAGCGGGGTGCTCGCCACGGGCGGCGGGCTGGTGACGTCTCCCGACGCCTTCGACCTGCTGCTGTCGCGCACCCGCACCGTCTGGCTCAAAGCCAGCCCCGAAGAGCACTGGAGCCGGGTGGTGAAGCAGGGCGATCTGCGGCCGATGGAGAACCGGCCTCACGCGATGAGTGAGCTGCGCCGGCGCCTGAAGCAGCGCGAGCCGCTGTACCGGCGCGCCGAGCGCGAGTGCATCACCTCCGCCCGGCCCGTGGGCGCGGTGGTCGACGAGCTGGCCCGGTGGTCGGGCAGCGCGAACTGAAGGTTCATCGCCCGCACGCGGGGCCTGCTAGGTTTCACCCGCCATGGCGATCTCGCAGCTGCCCACGGAGCGTCTCCCCAGCAAGCCGGTGTCGGCGCGACCTTCGCGCTGGCGGCTGGTGGTGGTCTCCGAGGCCGGCAGCTCGTGGCACGCGCTGCCCAAGTCGGGCGCAGTGACGCTCGGGCGCGGTGAAGACGTGGAGATCCGCCTCGACGACGTCGCCGCCTCACGCCGCCACGCCACGATCCACGCCGGTGACGTCCTGAAGATCCAGGACCTCGGCGGGGCCAACGGCACGATCGTCCGCGGACACAGGCTCGCGGCGAACGAGACCGTTCCGCTGGAGAGCGGCGACACGATCGAGCTGGGCAAGACCCTGGTGGTCGTCCAGCCGGACGAGCTGTCGGATCGCAACCGGCCGTGGACGCTGATCACCCACGCCCACTTCGTCTCAGAGCTCGAGAAGGCGAAGGCGCCCTTCGCGCTCTTGCGGCTGCAGGTGGTCGCGGCGCCGGGCGTCGCACAGGACGTGCTCTCCGCCGAGCTGTCTCCCTCCGACGTCGTGGCGAGCTTTGGCCCCGGCCAGTTCGAGGTGCTGACCCACGGCAAGAAGCCAGAGGAAGGGCAGGCGCTGCTCGAGCGGCTCTCGGCGAAGCTCGTCGCCGCCGGCGCCCGGGTCCGTGCGGGCGCCGCCGGTGCTCCCCGCGACGGCACCACCGCCGATGAGCTGCTCGCGGCCTGTGCGCGGCCCGCCGCCGCTCCCGCGCCGGGCTTCGTCGTCCGCGACGACGCGATGGCCGCGATCTACCGGCTGCTCGATCGGATCGCGCCGAGCCAGATCAACGTCCTGCTGCTGGGCGAGACCGGCAGCGGCAAAGAGGTGCTCGCTTCCGAGGTGCACCGCCGCGGCAAGCGCAGCAGCGCCCCCTTCGTTCGGCTCAACTGCGCCGCGCTCACCACCTCGCTGCTCGAGAGCGAGCTGTTCGGTCACGTGAAGGGCGCGTTCACTGGCGCGGTGAAGGACAAGCAGGGTCTGCTCGAGACGGCAAAGGGGGGCAGCGTGCTCCTCGACGAGATCGGAGAGATCCCCGCCGAGGTCCAGGCCAAGCTGTTGCGGGTGCTGGAGGAACGGGCAGTGATGCCGGTCGGCGGGGTGAAGGCCGAGCCGATCGACGTCCGCTTCATCTTCGCCACCAACCGCGATCTCGAGGCCGAAGTCGCCCGCGGTGCGTTCCGCGCCGACCTGTACTACCGGGTGAACGGGATCTCGGTGCTGATCCCCCCGCTGCGCGAGCGGATCGCGGAGATCGAGCCGTTGGCGCGGAAGTTCGCCGCCGAAGCCGCGGCGCGCGATCACCGCCCGGTGCCAGAGTTCACCGCCGAGGCGATCGCCACCCTCAAGGCCTGGCCCTGGCCGGGGAACATTCGCGAGCTGAAGAACGCGATCGACCGGGCGGTGCTCCTCGCCGGCGAGAGA
>JAYVRT010000119.1:0-8194 GCA_043776025.1 Archangiaceae bacterium
CTCGAGGCGTACGGGCTGCTGCCGCTGATCCGTAGACTGGGGTACGGGCAGCTGGCGGTCTCAATCGATCACGCGGGCCCGGCCGACCGCGCCCGCCTCACCGGCATCGACACCCGAGATCAGTCGCCGGTGGTGTTGGTCGAGCTCGAGGTCGAGCGCAAGAGCATCGGCGGCGGCAGCTTTCTCTTCGTCAACTGGCTCTCGCTGCGAAACCCGCGCGCCCACTTCAACCCCCAGCGCCCGCAGCTGCCCGGGCAAGAAGTGCCGGGCCTGGGCCTCGCGCGCGAGATGAGCCAGATGCTCGAGTTGATGGCGCGGCGTCTCGTCCTCGACGGCGTCGCCTTCCGGCCCAGTTGGTACCACATGGCCTACGCCGCCCGGCACAGCGCGCGCTTTTCGTCGGCAGGACGGCAGGGGCGCTTCCTCGCGCTGGTCAGAGATCTCAAGCCGGTGCCGCTGCTGGAGGCGACCCACGCGGTCGCGTCTGGGCGGGCGCGGCTCAACGGCGAGCCCTACTCCTGGGAACCGGAGGAGATGGTCCAGTGGATCAACCCCGGCCACGCGTCCGCCGACGCCGCCGCCGTCGCGACAGAGTTCGAGCGTTGCCACTTCAGCATCGAGTGAAGTGGCTGCCCTTCTTTGCTTTCTTCTCGTCCGCCCGGGACGAGTTATGCGCTTATCAAGCGCTGTACTGTGTGGGTGTTACCGCCCCGGGCGCGGCGCGCACCTCGAGCAGGTAGACGGTGTTCGGCTGCAGCCCGGCGTCGGCGCCGTTGCTCTGGAACGCGGTCTCACAGCCCGCGCCGGTCGAGGTCCAGCTGTTGACCAGTGGGCCCATGTGCTGCTGCCCGTCCACCGACCAGAGGTACATGTCGAGCAGGTTGAACATGCCTGACCAGCACAACAGCAACTGGGTGCTCTGCAGCTGAACCGCGGTCCCGGTGCGGAAGACGAAGAAGTCCTTGTCGGTCGCGCTGTTGATCGTCGTCGCCGGCATGCTGAAGCCGGCCCACGGGGTCTGCATGATCCCCACCGGCACCGCCTGAGACGGCCGATCGTTGGGCTCGATGTCGGTCCACTCCGCGCCAACCGCTGCGCCCGGGTCGGGGATCACGTCCAGCGAGCCGCCGCCGGCGCCGCCTGTTCCGCCCGTTCCACCCGTTCCACCCGTTCCACCCGTTCCACCCGTTCCACCCGTTCCGCCCGTTCCGCCTCCGGCGCCGCCGCCGGTGCCAGAAACGCAAGCGCCACCGGTGCAGACCTGGTTGGAGCCGCACGCGGTACAGGAGAAGCCACCCGAGCCGCAGTTCGCGCGGGTGGTTCCGCTCTGACAAACGCCGAGGTCGGTTCGGCAGCCACCACAGACTCCGCCGGTGCAGGCCTTGGTGGTGGTGTTACAGGTCGCGCCACCGGCGGCGCAGTTGACGCAGCTGAGCCCCTGGCCGCCGCACTGGCTGTCGCTGAGCGTGGTGAGGCAGCCGCCGTCGCTGGCGGTGCACCCAGCGCAGCCGGCGTTCTTGCACGCACCGGCAGTGCAGGCCTGGGCTCCGGCGCAGGAGACGCACGTCGCTCCCGCGGTTCCGCACGCGGTCGATGCCGCGCCGCCGAGGCACGCGCCGGTGGAGTCACAGCAGCCGTTGCACGTCTGAGCGCAGGGCGGGCCGCCACCGCCACCGCCCGCTCCGCCGCCGGTGCCGTTGGCGCAGGCGCCGGCCGAGCAGGTCTGGGTTGCGGTGCACGTCGTACAGGCTGCGCCCTTCAGCCCGCAGGCCTGCTTGTCGGCGGTGAGCTTGCAGGTGCCGCTGCTGTCGCAGCACCCGGAACAGGTGGTCGAGTTGCAAGGGTTGGAATTGCCGCCACTGCAAGAGGGCGTCGAGAGCGCGAGGAACAGCGCGGCTGCTCCGGCGACGACAATGACTGCTCGCTTCATCGTGAGGCTCCCGGGGCGTTGCGAAAGACGGTGACAGTCCGGTCCTGGAACGCCAGGACGAGCAAGTCCAACCCGCCGTCAATATCAGAGTCGAAGGTGCGAAGTAAGATTGGCCCCCGGCCGGTGGCGACCTCGTCGGGTGCCTCGAACTGCCCCCCGCTCTTTCCCCACCACAGGACGAGGCGGTGCCCGAAGGGGTCGACGCTGGCCAGATCCGGCAGCCCGTCGAGATCGAAGTCGCCCGCTACCGTCTCGTAGAGCGTCCCGGTGCGCGCGAGCCGTTGGTGGGTGTAGCCGCGCGCCGCGGGGTGGAGCAGCTCGAGCCCGCCGGTGCGGCAGGTGACGACGAGGCTGGGCCGCGCGTGCCCGAGGCTCGCGGAGGTCACCGAGAACGGCTCGTCGCAGACCTCGAGGTCCTGGCCCAGGGTGAGCTTTCCCCCGGCGTTGTCGAGCAGCGTGACGCGATGCTCGGTGGTGCGGGCCGCCGCGACGTCAACATCGCCGTCGCCGTCGAGATCCGCCGCGGCGAGCGCCGAGGCGCCGGTGAGCGGAAGCTCCTGGAGCTGGCCCAGCGCGCCATTCTCCGCGCGCCAGACTCCGACCCCGGCGTCGGCGGCGGTCGTGCCGAGGGTTCCGATGAGCTCCTGTTGCCCGTCGCCGTCGAGATCGGCGCCAGCGAGCGCGAAGGGCGTCGAGGTCGTCCCGAGGGAGGTCGAGGCGCCCCCCAGAGACGCCAGCGTCAGCGCGGTCGCGCCCGAGGCGGCGGCAGCCAGCTGGGCCGGCTTGCCGCCGAGGACGATCAACGCGCGTGGCCCGGGATCCACCGCCCACCGCTTCTGCTCCGCACAGTCCGACATGCGCAGCTGTCGCAGCGCGTCGAGCTCGAAGAGGCTCACCACCACGTCGGCGCCCAAGGTGACCGCGCCAAAGCCCGAGCCAGGGAAAGGGCAGGAGCTTCCCGCCTTGAACGCCCGCGGGTGGCTGGGGGCGGGGCTGCAGCCGAGCAACAGACCGAATGCCACCAACGCACCGCCAAGCCGACGCGTCCCCCTCATCGGTTCAGTGGAGCATCGTCGAAGGCGATCCCGCGGGCCGCGGCGCCTGGCTGACCTTCAGCGGCTCGATGCGCGCGGCGTTGGCGGTCTCGAACTTCAAGCCCTCGGAGGGGAAGCGCAGGCCCGCGTCGGTCCACTCGGGGACGAAGAGCAGGCCGTTGGCGTCGCCGTCGTAGCCCAGCTGCACCAGCGCGCCGACCTCGTACCGCCGGCATTTCTTGACGCAGCAGAAGAACTCCTCGCGCACCTTGTAGAGCCCCTCAGCGGGGAGCGGCTCGAGAGAGGCGACCCAGGCTTCGTTGGGCGCGGTGGTGCCGCGGGCCTGCCAGACCGCGCGGTTGTTGACCCAGCGCTCGGGCAGGTAGACGCCCGGACCCGGCTCTCCGTGGTTGTGGAAATACACGAGGCGACCGGGGGCGATGCCCTCGAGGGGCTGGCGGGTGCGGTAGACGCCGCAGGGTGGGGGGCTCATCGGGAAGCGAGCATATCGGCCCGGGGCCCGGGTTGCGCGCCCGGGTAAGATGCCCGGCTCGATGGCCAACGCCCGGCAACTGGAAGCGGAGTTCCTCGCGCGTCTCGCCCGGGCTCCGGCTCCTGAGGACCTGAAGGCCGCGCGGGTACTGCTCGAAGCGCCGCCCTACAAGTCGGAGGCCGCGGTGCCGTTGTTGCGGCTGGCGCTGGCGGTGATCGCTTGCGCCGGCGATCCGTCGGACCTCGACTGGCTCGAGGGCCTGTCGAAGGAGATTGCCCGGTGGCCGAAGACCTGGGCGCGCGATTGGTATCTGCGGCAGATCGCATCGACCCTGGCCCTGATGCGGCGGCTGGCAGGCGGCCCCGCGAAGAGCGCGCCGAGGTCAGCGGGGTCAAGGCCCCACGCGCGGTGGCTCGCGCTCGCGGCGAAGCAGTCGCCTGCGGATCTTGCCCAGCTGCTGCGCGACTTCGTTGATGGACCCGCGACGCAGATCGCCGAGCGCGCCGAGGCGCTGCTCGGGTGGCCGAAGGACCCGAGGATCGCCACCGCCGCGTTCGCCGCCCACCGGGGAAAGCTGGTGTCGGATCTGCTCCACCCACTCTGGCCGGCGTTGGGCAACCTGATCGCGGTCCACGCGAACGCGACGCTTCGCCGCGAAGGCACGGGCGAGGCGGCGCTCGCCGGGCCGCTGCGGATCGCCGAACTGCGCGCTGGCCCGGACGCCCCACCGGCGGCGGATGGGGCTCCGCCCGCGAGCGCGGCGCCGATCACCGCGCTCGAGTGGGAGGCGTGGGTCCTCGGCGCCCTCGAGGATCTGCAGCGCCGCGCGCTCTGGGCCGACTGGCTGCTGGAGAGAAACGACCCTCGAGGAGAGCTGCTGACGCTTCAGCTGCTTGACCGGCCGCTGTCGCTGGCCGAAGAACGGCGGGTGACGGCGTTGGTGAAGAAGCACGGGCGATCGTGGCTGGGGAAGGTCGGGCAGATCGTCGAGCAGCGGGCCTTGCGCTTCGAGCGCGGGGTCGCCGTCGCGGTCAGCTTCAACGCCGTCCCCGACGGCCGGGTGGTCCCCGAGGACCCGCACTGGGCGACGCTGCGGGAGATCGAGATCCCCGAGCAGGCACTGCCGCAGAAGCTGGAGCGCAAGCTGTTCGAGCTGCTCCCGGGGCTGACCGCCTTCTTCGGTCTCCACTTCAAGCTCGCCCAGCGGGTCTTCGCGGCGGGGTCGCCGAGCCTTCAGCGGATCTCCTTCGCGCTCGAGTGGGGAGGCGCTCCCCTCGATGCGAAGGTGCTGCCGGTCTTCCAAGACGCGTCCTTCCCGGCGCTGAAGGTCGCGCGGCTTCACGCCTGGCCCCAACAGGCGCGTCCGCTGCGCGAGGCGGCGTGGTTCGCCGGCCTCGACCGTCTGGTGCTCAGCCGCGGGGATCTGCCCGACTGGCTCTGGCTGCTCGACCACCCGCGGCTTGAGCGCATCGACCGATTCACCGGCCACTCGCGGGAGTGGGAGCCCTGGGGCGGTGGGTTCTCGTACCTGCTGACCCGCGAGCGGAAGGCGTGGTCGATGCGGGTGGTGGTGAGCCCGGGCGACACCGGGGCCGCCGCCGTGCGGCGGGGGTATTCGGACGAGCTGATTCCGATGTTGAAGGCGATTCCGGCCGGCGTGTTTGGGCGGATCACCCTCGAAGCTCCGAAGAACCTTCAGCCTCCACCGGCGGTCCGAAAGCAGCTCGGCAAGTGGATCGACGCCGCCTGACCCCATCGCTCACTCGGGTTGACCGCCCCTGGGTCGCCCCTCGCCCGGATCTCATCGTCACTTGTCGGCTTTCGGTGCGACGGGTCCGCGCCTTCCACGTTCCTCGACGTCTGAACGCGGTTCGTCGCGATGCACGGTCAACCCAAGTCAGCGGTAGGGTTAAGGTGCGTCCCATGTCGACCCCCACGGGCGTTTCGATGTCGGCGCGGATCTCTGGGCTCACCGTCGAGCTGGAACACGGCCCCTCTTCGAGCCGGATTCACACCGTGCCCCCGAAGGACAACGGCGGCACCGGCGCCTCTTTCTCCCCGACCGATCTCGTCGGCGCCGCGCTCGTCTCCTGCGCGCTCTCGACGATGGCGCTCGGGGCAGGCCGCGAAGGCCTGGCGTGGGGTCACGCCTCGGGAGAGGTGGAGAAACGGATGTCGCCGCCCCCCCGGCGGATCGCCGAGCTGGTGCTGGTGCTGCAGATGCCCAAAGAAGTGAAGCCCGAGCAGCGCGCCCGGCTCGAAGAGCTGGCCCGGACCTGCCCGGTCGCTCGCAGCCTGCACCCCGACGTGAAGCTGCCGATCGAGTTCCGGTACTGACCGGAGGGCTGTCCTCGTTGTGACACTTTCGCCTTCAGCCGCGCAGTTTCTCGCGCAACTGCGATCGTGGGTTCCCGTGTTCTTCAGGGGGTATGCGCGGCACGCGGCTCGCACTGTGGCGCGACCGGGACATTGCGCCCGAAGTCCCTGGGAGCGGGAAGATGGAGCTGAAGCTGTTGCTGCTGGGGGGTGGACGCGTCCTCGGCGCGGGGCGAGAGCCCCTCGTGCTCGATCCGCCGACCGCGGCCCTCCTCGCGCTGTTGGCTTTCGAGACCTCGGTGTCGAGCGCCAGCGCCGCGAGGCTGTTGTGGCCCCATGCCTCCGACAAGACCTCCCGCGACAACCTTCGCCAACTGCTGGGCCGGCTGCGCGAAGCGGCCGGATGCAACCTGGTGGAAGGATCGCAGGCGCTGCAGCTGGCTGGCTTCGTCGAAGTCGACGCGCTGGGCGGGGTCCAGACGGGCGAGCTGCTCGCGGGCCACGCGTACGACGACTGCCCGGCCCTCGCCGACTGGGTACGGCTCCAGCGCGACCAGTGCCGCGCCGAACAACTGCAGCGGCTCAACGAGGGAGTCTTGAACCTCGAGCGGCGCGGCGACCTTCGCGCTGCCCTCGAGCTCGCCCGCGAGCTGGCGCAGGCGGCTCCTGCCTCCGAGCGCGCCCATAAGCTGGTGATCCGGTTGTGCCGCGCGCTCGGCGATCTGCCGGCCGCCCTTCGCGCCGCGGAGGTTGCGCGGGGCCTGCTCGATCGGCTGACCCAGTCGCTCACCGAGCCGGCTCAGCCTCAGAGCAGATCTTCGGCCGCGACGGTGAGGGTGGCGCTGTCGGTCTGAATCGTGTGCGTCGTCCCGGCGGGGCCGAGCAGCAGCGTGTCGGCCGCGGTCGGCGCCAGCAGCTCGAGCGCCGTCCCGTCGATCTTCAGCACCTTGGTCCCGACGGCCAGCCCCTTCGCCGCGGCGTCGCTGCCCACGAACAGGCGCCCCACCTGGTAGCGGGCGGTGCCAGCGGGGTGGTTGGGGATCTCCTGCAGCGCCGCGCCGACGCGGGTGAACTCGTCGGCGATGTGGGCCCGGCTGTCGTACCGCGACAGCCTCAGCTGGCCTGAGGCGTAGTCGACGGTGACATAGAACTCGCGGAGGAAGTTTCCGCCGATCAGCCCGTCGACCGGGTGGCCCACCTCGCGGCCGAGCTGCGTCAGCAGCGTCGAGTCGAGCGCGGAGATCACCGCGCCTTGCACCTCGAGCCCGCCGAGGACGATGCTCTTCGAGCGCGCGACCCGGGTGCCGATCGCCCCCATCACCGTCTGGGCGCCGAGCATGTCGATCACCTTCCGACCGTCTTTGACCAGCGCGTCGAAGATCGCCGGGGTCACCACTGAGTAGCTGGCGCCCGTGTCGACCACGAAGGCGTGCGCTGTCCCCTCGAGCGTCGCGGTGACCGCGACTCGCGTCGGAGGAATCGTCACCGTGGCCGAGCCGGTACCCAGCGAGATCGAACCGACGCCGCCGCCTTGCACCTCGATCGGCACCTGCGCGCTGGTCCCGACGCGCGCAGGCGGGCTGGCTTCCCCGAGCGTCACCGTTGCGTCGCGGTAGTTGAACGAGGTCGCGAAGTGGCACAGCAAGTCGCCGCCGACGATCCCCGCCAGGCGCCCGCTGGGTAGCACCAGGTTCAGCGGCGCACCGACCACCGAGGCCTGGCTGAAGGTCAGGCCCGCCGCCTGAAACTGTGCCACCGGCCCCTGGCCCGAAGGCAGGCTCTCCGAGGGCAGCGCGCCGGGGTCGAAGATCGTGATCGGCGCGCCGGTGTCGATCAGCGCCCGCGAGGAAGTGGCGCCCACCTTCACCGGAAGAATGAAGACGTTGCTGAAGACCTCGGCGCCCGAGGGTTGGCCGGGTGTGCCGGTGAAGCTCAGGGGGCCGTCGCCGCAGCGTGTCCCGCCGTCGGCCGTCGCGCCGGGAGGACCGCAGGCGGCGGCTCCCAACAGCAGCAGCAGCGCCATCGCCCGCGCCGCCATTGGTTCAGGTCCCGGTCTTGACGTTGCCCGGCTTGGGCTCGGCGGGGACCACCAGCCGCAGCTGGCCGTTTTGCGCGGTGAAGCTCTTCGCGTCGACCTCGCGCTCGAGGTAGGTGTACCCGGCCAGTCCCTGCTCGTAGACGCGCAAGATCTGCCGCGACTCGTCGAGGGTGATCTTGCCGTTGCGCAGCGCCTGCTCGGTGTGACGGCGCACCTTCGCCACCAGGTCGTCCTTGTTGTAGCTGACGTAGTTCAGCACTTCGGTGACGTTGTTCCCCTCGACCACGTGGTCGATGAGGTAGCCGCCGCCGGGCGCCAGCGACACCTGCACCGCGTGGGTGTCTCCGAAGAGGTTGTGGAGGTCGCCGAGGATCTCCTGGTAG
>JAYVRT010000120.1:0-2489 GCA_043776025.1 Archangiaceae bacterium
TCAACGAGCAACTGGTGGTCACCGTCGACGCCCAGCTGTTCTTCACCGTGCTCCAGGCGCTGCCATACCTCAACCGCTACCCCTACGAGTGCATCGAGCAGACGCTCAATCGCTTCGTCTCTTCGGGGATCGTGGGCAGCGTCTTCCGCGATCACCCGGCGGTGGCGAAGATGGCGCAGGGCTTTGCCAAGCGCACCACCCCGCTGGAGACCTTCGACGGCGTCGACCCCAACCGGAAGCTGACCCTGGAGGAGTCGCCCTGGCTTCTCGAGGCCAGGGGAGGCAAGGACCCGCGCGGCGATCAGGACTTCATCAACATGCTCGACCCGAAGATGGTCGCGGCCGAGCAGGAATCGGCGCTGGCGAAGCTGAAGAAGGCGCAGACGTCGGGGGGCGGCTTCCCCTGGTTCCCTGGCGGCCCGCCCTCGCCGTACATCACGCTCTACCTCGCGCACGGGTTCGCCAAGGCTTCGGAGTTCAAGGTCGACTTGCCCAAGGACGTGATCCAGCGCGCCTGGGTGTACCTGGCCAACGAGTACCGCGGCAGTTGGGTCAGCTGCATGGGCCGCAACGGCTGCTGGGAGTTCATCACCTTCTTGAATTACGTCGCCTCCAGCTACCCGGACGAGAGCTGGACCAACGGCGCGCTCACGGCCGACGAGCGCAAGACGATGCTCGACTTCAGCTTCGCGCACTGGAAGGAGCACTCGCCGTACCTCAAGGGCTACCTCGCCCTGACGCTCAACCGCGCTGGGCGCACCGCCGACGCGAAGCGGGTCTTCGACAGCGTGATGGACTCGGCGAAGACGACCAAGGACGACGGCACCTTCTGGCAGCCCGAGGATCGATCGTGGCTCTGGTACAACGACACCATCGAGTCGCACGCGTTCGCGCTGCGGGCCCTGACCGAGCTGCAGCCGAAGGACCCGCGCCGCGACGGCCTGGTGCAGTGGCTGCTGATCAACAAGAAGCTGTCGCAGTGGAAGTCGACCCGCGCCACCGCCGAGGTGATCTACTCGCTGGTGAAGTACATGCAGTCGGAGAAGACGCTGGGGATCCGCGAGGAGTCTCTGGTCACCATCGGCCCGGTGCAGCAGAAGTTCGTCTTCGCCCCGGACGAGTACACCGGGAAGAAGAACCAGATCGTCGTCCCCGGCCCCGAGGTCGATGGGAGGACGATGTCGACGATCAAGGTGAGCAAACAGACCAAGGGCTTCCAGTTCGCCTCGGCCACCTGGCACTTCTCCACCGAGCAGCTGCCCAAGGAGGCGCGCGGCGATCTGTTCGGGGTCTCGCGCACCTACTTCAAGCGGCTGAAGACCGGCAAGGAGACGACGCTCCAGCCGCTGGCCGACGGGGCGAAGCTCGAGCCGGGCGACGAGGTCGAGGTGCAGCTGTCGATCAAGTCGCGGGCGCAGGCGGAGTACGTGCACCTGCGTGATCCCCGCGGCGCCGGGTTCGAGCCGGAGGGCGCGGTGTCCCGCTACAAGTACGATCTGGGCATCGGCTGGTACGAGGAGTACCGCGACTCGGGCACCAACTTCTTCTTCGAGAACCTGCCCGCGGGCGAATACACCTTCAAATACCGGGTGCGGGCGAACCTCGGGGGCACGTTCCGGGTCGGGCCGGCGACGCTCCAGTCGATGTACGCCCCGGAGTTCACTGCGTACTCGCAGGGGCACGCGCTGACGGTGGCGACCGGCGGGAAGTAACGGCTACAGCTTGAGGACGTCGCCCTCGCGGGCGGCGATCGCCTCGGGTCGGTGCTTGCGCACCTGCTTGAGCACCGCGTCGAGCGCGGCGTCGGAGCGGGTCGGATCGTGGTGGAAGAGGACCAGCTTCTTCGCCTGCGCCTTGTTGGCGAGCTCGATCGCACTCTGCCAGGTCGAGTGGCCCCAGCCGACCTTCGGAGTGCCGCTGTGCCCGCGGTACTCGTCCTCGGAGTACATCGCGTCGTAGAGGATGATGTCGGTGCCCCGGGAAAACTCCTCGAGGTTGCTGTCCCGCTGGCCGTGCTCGTGATCGGTGGCGAAGACCACCGACTTGCCGCGGTAATCGACCCGGTAGGCGAGGTTTCCACCCGGGTGGTTGACCTCGAGCGCGGTGACCGTCGTCTCGCTGGAGATTGCGATCCGATCGCCCTCGGCGATCGGCCGGTAGTCGAGCTGGGCACGGAAGACCATCTCCGCCGTCACCGGGAAGTAGGGCTGCTGCATCTGGCCGACGATCACGTCCTTCACCGTCTTTCCGTTGCGGGTCGGCCCGAGGATGGTGAAGCGGCTGCGCGGGTCGAACATCGGGGTGAAGAACGGCAGCCCCTGCAGATGATCGTAGTGGTAGTGGGTAATGAAGACGTGCGCGCTCAACGGGGCGCCCGCGTTCTCGTCGCCCAGCGAACGGACCCCGGTGCCGAGGTCGAAGATCATCCGGTCGTCGCCGCAACGGATCTCGACGCAAGGGGTGTTGCCGCCGTAGCGCGCCGTCTTGTC
>JAYVRT010000121.1:0-2489 GCA_043776025.1 Archangiaceae bacterium
AGCGACTTGAGGTTGGACTTTGCCTCCGACTGCTTCGATCTCGCTTGGAACTTGATGAAGTTGGGGATCGCAATCGCCGCCAGAATTCCGATGATCGCGACGACGATCATCAGCTCGATCAGCGTGAAGCCCTTCAATAGCTTTTTCTTTGTCATCGACTGGTTGCTCCGGATTATGGGGGACGAGGCGGCGCGATCTTCTGCGGTGAAGGCGACGGAGTCAACGAACTTTCCGTCCACCACGCCAGAGTGATGCACACGGCTCGCCACTCGCCATTCTCCAGTCTTTCCGCCGGATCAGCGGGCCACACGGGGTGCAAAATGCCGGGAATGGTCAGTGGCTTGTGGTCAGCTGACAATTTTCGGCAGTGCGTCGCCGACCGGCGCGAGGTCAAGTGGGCTGGGGAGACCCGAAGCTTCTTGGGCGCCGGCGCAATACTGCCGCAGCCAGATGCGAGAGGAGGAGCAGGGTGATCGCGCTTGCGGAAACGAGGTTCCCCAGCCGCTGCGTCGGTGGATCGAAGACGAAGCGCACCGCGCGGGCGCCGGCGGGCACTTCGACCCCGATGAAGTGGCCGTTGGTTCGCTGAACTCGAAGCGCGCCGAGCTCTGTCTCCGCGCGCCAACCTGGGTAATGGGTCTCTTCGAGCATCAGGTAGCCGGCGGCGGCGAAGTCGACGTCGACGACGATCTCTCCTGGCCGATGGGAACGCAACGTGGCGCGGCGCACCGCCTCGGGGAAATCCGCGATCCGCAAGGGGCCCTCGAGCACGATCGATTCGGCAAAGTCGAAGGACGGGTCGGCAACCCGGCGAACTGCGGCATCGGCGTCGCCCAGATATTCCGCCCGGCCGGTGGGGTGGGCATAGGGAAGTGGATCCCGCACCTGGTGGACTTCAAACCCGTACTCGTCGGACCCGGGCAAGACTGGGAACACCGACGGGTCGATCGAACCCTGCACCGAGGCCACGATGTTCTGGACCCCAAAGATCCTCAGCCGGCGCTCGGGCTGTGCCTCGAGAGCCTTCCAGAGGATCTGGTAGGTCCGCATCCGCGCGGCCTCGTACCCATCCACCTGCCGGATGCAGTACTGCGCGCCGGTGTTGGGCTGCAGGGTCTCCCAGCCACGAATGTGCTCCGTCTCGAAACGGGATCCTTGGTCCTCCGTCGGTACCTCTAACATCAGCTCTGGAGGCTCGTACCGCCAGACCAGCGGCCGCAGTCCAACGCGGGGCTCAGGCACGCGGCCACAGTAGGCGGGGATCTCGCGGTAGAGCGTCGAGTCAGCGACGTAACGCTGAGGCAGAGACGCCGGCAGGACGTCGGCGATGGCCACCAGCGCGATCAACAACGCCAACAAGGCAGGGCGAAGACGCCTCCCGACGACACTGAGCAACGCGATCAGGATGCAAACCAGCGCAGTGTGCTCCAGTGACGAAGCGATCAGTCGGAGCGCGACCTCGGGAACCACCGACTCGGCGCGTTGGCCCTCGACGACGGCGGTGAACCACGCCAGCGTCGTCTCGGATGAGGGATCGAGCCACGCGCGACCGGCGACCGCGAGCAGGGCGAGGCCCCCGACGCCAACCACGACCCGCCGGCGACCTCTTCTCGCCTCCGCTGCGTCGGACGCGAAGGCCTCGAGCAGGCGCTCCAGCCCGACGGATCCCAGGACGCACAGGCCCAGCGTGAAGAAGACGAGGAACTTCTCCGGGTACCGGAAGAACCGCGCACCGGGCAGGACCGCAAGTGCGACCTGGTAGAGCGGCCCCCACTCGCCGAAGGCGAGGACGAGAAAGACGAACGACAAGAGGGCGATCGCCACCAACGGTCGCGACCAACGTGTCCGCTTGATCAGCGGGAGCCCGGCCCAGATCAGCAGGCCGTTGTAGAGCAGGGGGGCCCAGGGCAGCTCGAACTTCCCCGAGTTGAGCAGCGACCGCGGCCAGAAGGTCTTTTGGGGCGTCACGCTGCCGAAGACGTGCGGCGAGAAGAACTGCACCACCCGGAGCGGGTGAAATGCCCACTCACCGTTCAACTGGTCGACGATCCCCCCGGACGAGCGCACCGAGAACGTCGAAAACTCGGCCGCTGGCAGCCATTGGCAGGTGCCAGCCGCGACAGCGAGGAGGCCAGCGACGGCGGCGAGGGCCCCGCGTCGCAAGGGCGTGCCCGACTTGCCCGGGTGGAAGAAGATCACCCACGGAGCGACGAAGAGCGCCTCGTAATAGAGGGTCTGCGGATCGGCGACGAGGATTTGAAGTGTGAAGACCCAGGCCAGCTGACCCGCTCGCCATAGGCTGGGACGTTCGGCGAGGCGGTGAAGGCAGACCAGGCTCAACGGGAGCAGCGCGGCGCCAAACAGATAGCCCCCACCCACGGTGACCGAAATCAGGTAGCCGCCAAAAGCGTACGAGAACCCCGCGACCCAGGCCGCCGGAACGCTGCGGGTGTAACGCAGCGACAGGCGCATCGCTCCGGCGGCCGCGA
>JAYVRT010000122.1:0-8180 GCA_043776025.1 Archangiaceae bacterium
TGCACCGCGGGGAAGTCGCGGCGGTACTCGGCCTCGAGCGCCCGCCGATCGGGGCACAGCGAGAGCACCGACCAGGTGGTGAACGGCGTCACGCCCGGGTGCAGCTCGGCGAGGATCGGCTGCCCCTCTCCGCGGAGCATCTGGGCGGCGTCGGTGGCGCTCCACATCAGGTCGGGGGCGTGGTGCCGCGCGCCCGGCCAGCCTGGACAGGGCGCGGCGAAGAGCCTGGTCAGTTCGCCGCCCACGAATAGCTTTTCCCAGCGCCGCGACAGCTCCCTTGCGACCGCCGCGACCGGGGGTGGGCCGTCGTCCTCGAACAATGGGGCGGACAGCCGCCAGAATTGATGCAGCGGGATCCGGCGGCCGCCGGCCTTGTCGAACACCCGCCGGAGCCCCTGCGCGAGGCGGCGGGCGATGCTGAAGGTGTACCAGCGGGCGACGGTGAGCAGCGTGTGAAGCGGCTCGGCGAGCACCGCGCGCATCGGCTCGGAGAGGGTCAACGCTCCGTCGCGGCGGCACTCTTCGAACACCAGCCCCCGCCCGCCGTAGGTGCGGCCCTCGTGGCGCTTCGCCGCGACACCGGCCTCGGCCTCGAACACCCCCTCGAGCGCTTCGAGCGCGCCGCGGAGGCGATCGCTTCCGGCAGCGGCAGCGACCTCGGCGCGGGCGGTCTCCAGCCGGTCGAGGACCCTTCTCACCGTTGCCTTCACCTTCGCGCTGCGCAGCGTCTTCAAGCTGGCGCGCCAGGGCGCGGGAGGATCGAGCGAGAGCGCGACGGGAAACGTCCAGCGGACCAGGCCGTCGGTGACGAACTGGGAGAGCGCGGCCCTTTCGGGGTCGGTGCGCGCGACCTCGTTGGCCGGGCGAATGCCGTCGCACCGCGCGATCACCCGCTGCTCGACCGCGGTCATCGGCCAACTCGCCGACGGGCCGACGAGCTTCCTGCCGACGCGCTTCACGTCCGCCGCCAGGCGCGGGACGACCCAGCCACGCACTTCGTCTCTTCGCGCAACCGAAGAGGCCAACGCCTCCACCGCCCACGGCTCGAAGAACGTCGCCCGCGCCTCGAGGCCGTTGGCCCCGGGGACGAACCGGCCTACCTCGCCCCACCGCGCCCAGCCGACCGGGCCGAAGAAGCCGATGGTGTCATTCTTCGCGCAGTACCGCTGGAGGTAGCGCGCGACCATCAGCTCCTTCTTCCGCGTCTTCGAGTCGGTGGCGCCCGGCGGCTTGCGCAGCAGCGAGTCGAGCCCATCGGTCACCGCGTCGCGGTTCTGCCAGGTCACCGCCTCGCGAAAGCGGGGCTCGCCGGCGACGTCGCGGAACCGGGCGCTGCAGTCGCCGGCGCGAAAGACTTCGTCGAGCCGCGCGAAGTCGAAGCCCGCACCGCGGATCAACACCTGCGGCCAAAGCGCCCACCCGCCTGGAAGGGGAGGGCGCCTCGAACGGCTCAACGGCGGCTTTGGTCCGGGCACCAGAGCGGCGCGGTCTACCACGGCCGTCAGACCGTAAAGATGCTCGAGAACCCGTAGTCGGGCGGCGGATCCGTCATCACCAGCCCTTCGGCGTCCGGCGCGTGGCGGGCCGCGGCGCCTCCGTAGGAGCCCTCGTAGATGAAGGTCGACAGCTCGACGCGGCTCTCGATCCACTCGAGGTGTTTCTCTTCGACGAACACCGGCACGCGCGCCCGAGGCATCGAGATGTACCTCTGCGCGATGTACTCCTGGTCCTTGACGATCTCCTTCGCGATCGAACGCCAGGTCTCGGCGGATCGGGTGATCCCGATGTGGGTGTCCTTCCCGTCGAAGGCGCGCTTCACCACCCAGTCGTCCTTGTGCCGGGTGTAGTGGGCCGGCGCGTGCTGGTAGCTGAACTCCGTCGGCGCGATCTCGAACCGGAAGCCGTCGCGATCCACCGCGGGGAAGCGCTCGCGCAGCGTGCTCAGGAACGGCAGCGAGCCCTTGTCCATCAGCAGGCCCGCGAGCGGCTTCACCATCCAGACGTCTCCCAGCTTCGCGGCACGGAACCGGGCGAGCGACCCGCGCGGCTTCAGCGTCGGCAGGTGGTCGAGGAAGCTCGAGCCGATGGTGATCATCATCACCAGGTCGACCGGGCGCCGCTCGCCGACAATTCGCGGCTGGCCCTTTCGATCGAGCACCAGCTCCTGCTCCGTCACGACCCGCCCTTCGATGCCCCGCCGCGCCAGCTCGGCGACGGCGAAGTCGACCTGTTGAAGCACCCGCTTCGGGTAGCTCTCCAGCACCTTCCACTCCTCGCTGTGCGCCAGCAGCGCGACCAGCGGCCGCGGCGAGGGCCGCATGAACCGGGAGACGACGTCGAGCAGCCGCGGAAACGGGCGCCGGTGCCAGCGGCTGACGTCCCAGCCCAGCCGCCGGATGATCGGGTGGTGCTGCCAGTAGTCGTCGCAGGCCTCGGTGTAGCCGCAGCTGACGATGATGCCGTTGCCGAAGTTGATCTCCGACAGCACGTAGCGATCTTCGAAGAGGAAGCCGTCGGGCCGCAGGTGCGAGAGCCAGGCCGGGCTGTCGAGCCCGTCGCGCAGGTCGATGAAGCGCTCGAGGTTCTTCCGGTAGGGCAGCACCTTCGCCACCTGCGCCGGCGTCATCGCCCGCAGCTGGTTGCGCGCCGCGGTCAGCCCCGCGTGCAGCGTGGCCGCGATGAAGTCGAGCCGGGCGGCGGGGAGCAGAAACGGCCGCACCGCCCAGCCGGTGCCGCGAATGGTGGTGACGTGACGCCTCGCCCAGCGGCGGTGAAACGCCGCGGTGTAGTCGCGCACCTCGCTGGTGTGGCGCTTCAGCGCCCGATCGAACTCGGCGACCAGGCCCGGAAGCTGAGGAAGCCGGCCAACCGGCTTCGACTTCACTCGAGCGGTTTCTTGCCCGGCTTGGGATTCCAGCCCGCGTCAGGCTTCTTCGGAGTCGGCTTCGACTTCTCCGGCGCCTTGTCCTTCTTCGCCGGGGCCTTGGGCTTCTCGGTCTTGGTGGTGCGCGGCGGCGGCTTGTTTCCGATTCGGCTCGTCATGGCGGCTCTCCCGACTTCGTAAACTCTGCGGTCTTCCTACAGCAACCCTGCGGCAAAGAAAATCACTGCAGGGGACCCGCGGCGAGGGTTGGTCGACACTCACCAATCCGCTACTGCCAGATCGCAGTCTGGGTCGCGGAAGACTGCCAGGCGAGGTCGTCGGTCGAGCTGACCCGCGTCGCCCCTTCGAGGTACATCGCGCCCCCGTCGGCGAGCCGAACCCCGCGGGTGGTGTTCGCCAGCGCGCGCCGGGAGACCGGCTCGTTGGGTTCGAGGAATCGAAGCTGGGCGGCGGAGAAGATGCCACAGCCGTCCCGGTTACCGGCCAGGCCGCCGTCCGCGGTCTGTCCGACGCAGGTCGGCATCGGTCCGAGGTAGGGGTTCTCCTGCGCGACCATCGCCACGCCGCGCTCGTTCGCGGCGATCACGTTGGCGCCGTAAACGAATGACGCGCAGTCGCCGATGGCGCGGCACACCGCGCGGTCCTTGGAGAACAGCACCGTTCCATCTGCGAGGACGGTGAGCAGCCGCTGGGTCCCCAGCGGGGCCACCGGGGTGAGCGCACCCCCGTCGAGCACGAACACCGTGCCCCCGTCAGCGCCGCCGATCGCGAGGCGGCCCTGCCAACGGCTCCAGCCTTCCGGCCGCGGCGACGGCGCGGGCTGTTCGAGGTGCACCCCGGCGTCGTCGAACGTCGCGGAGGCGAGCTCCCCGTTCTGCCAGGCGAAGAGCTGGTCGCCATCGCCCAGCCAGAGTCCGCCGTCGAGCGTTGCCAGCGGCGCACCAGTCGCGCTCAACAGCGCTTCATCGCACCCGATCAGCCCTCGCGCGTGGATCAC
The DNA here is from genome assembly GCA_043776025.1 of Archangiaceae bacterium. Lineage (GTDB taxonomy): Bacteria > Myxococcota > Myxococcia > Myxococcales > Myxococcaceae > JAYVRT01. The sequence goes on from JAYVRT010000122.1 coordinate 3,882, forward strand.
CGAACCACAGGGGCGTGGGAGCAGCAGGCTGACTGGGCTGGGGGCGTAGACGTTGACGACGTGGTGGAAGTTTCCGCCGTAGGGGTCCGCCCCGGGGATGCTCAGGTCGGCGGTGTAGGCGCCGGCGACCGTGGGGATGAAAGTGATCGCGAACTGTCTTGCCCCGGTCACGACGCTGGGAACCGGCGCGCCGTCGGGCGCCTTGACGCTGGCGACGACGCAGCCGGCTGGGAGCTGGCTCGCCTGCTTCAGGTTCTGCGCCCCGATCGAGATGATTGAGGGCGTCCCGACGACGCCGTCGATGCTGGGCAGCGGCATCGGGCCGTCGAAGCCCCGGAAGAACCATCCGTCGCTGCAGGCGCTGAAGTTTCCGCCCGCGCCGCCCGCGCCGCCCGCTCCGCCCGCGCCGCCCGCGCCGCCCGCGCCGCCCGCTCCACCCTGTCCGCCGTCCATTCCAGTCGCCTGGCCGCAGGCGGTGAGCGCGAGGCAGCAGGCGATCAGGCAGCGCTTCGTCATGATCTTTGGACACCCGGCCGGTGAAGGGTGGGACATCACCGGGACGCGAAGAAGACCGGCGCCAACCCGCCGCCCTGGTGCACGTTGACGACGGGATGCTGCGACGCGCGCATGAACGCGCCGGCGAACCGGTCGCCGTGGACCCAGAGGCTGTGCACCACGAACCGTTCTTCTTCGTGAGCGGCCCCGGCGTCGTCGAGCACCGCCACCGTCTGCCGGGGCAGGGGGACGTAGCGCTGGGCCACCCAGCGCCGCGGGCCGGCGAGAGCGGAACCCAGCGCCTCACCCCACTCGCCGCCGGGGACGAAGGGCCCCACCACCACCCCGAAGCCGCCATACCCGTCGGCCGGCTTGAGCACCCACTGTGCGCGCTCGGCTTCGAGCTGCCGCGCGAGGCCGGCGGTGAGCACCCGGGTCGTCGGCACCTGGGCCACGTCGGCCAGGCTCAGCCGCTCGAGCAGGCACTTGTCGTCCGCGAAGGCGGCAGCGAACGGGTTGGCGACCCGCACGGCGCCCGCGGCGTGCGCGGCGAGCAGCGCCTCTCCCCCTGTCGTCCAGGGCTCTTCGACCAGCTCGTCGATCGCGTCGCGGAAGACGACGTCCACCCCAGTCCCGCGGGCCCGCAGCGCCGCGCCGTCGAAGGTCAGCTCGCGCGGGTCGACGACCTGGGCCTGCCAGCCGTGCGCCCGGTAGTGCTCGGCGAGCAGCAGGTGGTCCTGCTCGACGATCGAGTCCTTCACCACCACGAAGGCGATCGACCGGGGAGCGCCGAGCTCGGCCCGGTGTGACGGCATCAGCCACTTCGGGTGCGCGGCGACGTGGGGGGCGAACGCCGACGAGAGGTGATCAGACCACCCCATCGCCGAAGGGTCTCCCGCCTGCACCTCGAGCAGGGAGAAGTCGAGCGGGGCCTCGGGCGGGCAGATGACGTCGTAGCGGGTGAAGAGCAGCCGCCGACCGGCGGCGAGGTCGGCGCGCGCCGCGTCGCGCACCCGAGGGTGAATCGCCAGCGTGTCGTCGAGCAGCGCCTCGACCTTGCGGTGAAGCGCCAGCAGCCGCCGCTCCAGCTCGGCCTCGTTCACGCCCTCGAAGAGCCAGGGGGTCGCCAGGGGCCGCAGCGGCTTGAGCCTCCCCGAGCGCCAGACCTCGGCGGCGGCGGCGGCCAGCGAGGCGGTCAGCGGCGCCGCGCGGCTTCGGCCCCCCACTGCGAGGGACGCGACCTTCGCGGCGGGGCGGGTCACTTCAGTTCCGCGAGCGCGGCGGCGAGGCGCCTCAAGTCCTCGTCGCGGTGATCGACGGTGATGCACATCCGCAGCTGCGCGTCGCCGCGGGGGACGATGGGGAAGAAGGTCACGGTGACGAAGAAGCCCTGCTGCTTCAGCCGCTCGGCGAAGGCGATCGCCTTCTGGTCATCGCCCACCGGGAACATCCGGATCGGGCTGAACGGCTCGTCGCGGCCGGTGAGGCGATCGAACAGCGCCACCTTCTCGCGCAGCGTCCGCTGCAGCTGCTTCACCGTGCCGTCGCGGTGCAGTTCGGCGACCTTGAGCGCCGCGCCGACGATCGAAAAGTCGAGCGGGGCCGAGAACGCGTAGGTCTGGCCGAAGGTCCGCACCGCGCTCTCCGCCCGCAGGGTCGACAGCAGCACCCCTCCGCCGTTGCAGCCGTAGCCCTTGCTCAGGCTGAAGGCGACGCTGACGTTGGTGGGCAGCGAGCCGCCCAGCCGGGAGACGACGCTGCCCTCTCCGACCTCACCGAAGATCGACGTCCCGTGGGCGTCGTCGATGTAGAGCGTGAAGTCGAGGCGCTGGCTGAGCGCGATCACCTCGTCGATCGGGCAGACCCCGCCCATCGAGTAGACGCCGTCGGCGACGTAGACCACCCCGTCTCCCCGCGCGTGCGCCTGCTTCACCGCGGCCTCCAGCGCCGCCAGGTCGTTGTGGGCCACCGACTCCACCCGGTGCTCGGAGGCCAGCACCGGCCTCAGGTACTGCATCGAGGCGTGGGCGAAGCGATCGAAGAGGAAGGTCACCGACCGGTTGCGCTGGCCGAACGCCGGGCTCGCCAGCAGCGGCATCGTCGACATGTGCGCGGTCGTCACCGAAGGGAAGGTGATCGCCCGGCCGCCCCAGAGCGTGGAGAGCCCCTCTTCGAGCTCGGTGTTCGGCCCGATGGTGAAGCGGCTGCGCGCGCAGCACAGGTGGATCCCCCACTGATCGAGGGTCTCCTTTCCGCGGGCAATCACGTCGGCCCTGATGTCGAAGCCGAGGTAGGAGCAGCTGACGAACTCAATCGCGTCGGTGCCGTCGCCGAAGAAGACCCGCTTGCCGTCCCGCCCTTTGAGGGACACCTGCATCAGGCCGCGCTCGATCGCCCCGAGGTACGAGGCGCTCGCGAGGTCCACCATCGTCTGGGTATTGCGCTCGCTCACGTTGGCTCGCAGGCTTGTACTTTGGATTAAACACCCGACGGTAGCCGGGTGCGCAAAGGGGCGTCCGGCCACTGGATTTCCTAACCCCGCGCAGCTAGAGCATTGCCATGGCAGTGTCCGCGCAGGGCCCCCTCGACGTCACCGCGATTCTCACCGGAAAGAGGATCCTCTTTGCCGGAGCGACCGGCTTCGTCGGCAAGGTCTCCCTCTCGATGCTGCTCCACCGCTATGGCGAGGAGCTCGAGCGGGTCTATGTCCTCGTGCGCAAGGGCAGCAGCCGCGACGCCCACACCCGCTTCTTCGACAAGGTCGTCCCCAGCGAGCCGTTTCTCCCCCTGCGCGAGAAGTACGGCGAGGCGGAGGCGACCGCCTGGCTGAAGAACAAGTGCACCATCCTCGACGGCGACATCACCGACCCCTGGATGGGGATGGAAGAGGGCCTGGCGAAGTCGCTCAAAGGGCAGATCGACGTGGTGATCAACTGCGCCGGGCTGGTGAGCTTCAACCCGTCGCTCGAGGTCGGCCTCAACGTCAACACCCACGGGCTCAAGCACCTCGTCGACGCCTGCCTCCACTACGACGTCCCGCTGGTGCACATGTCGACGTCGTTCGTCGCCGGCAACCGCTCGGGGCTGATCTTCGAAGACGAGGAAGTGATCGGCTACTTCCCGCGCAAGGAAGAGCTGGGCACCAAAGACTTCAGCCTCGCCCAGGAGCTCGCCGACTGCTCGAAGATCGTCGCCCGCATCCGCGAGGAGGCCGACGACAAGGCGCTCGCGTCCACCTTCCGCCAGAAGGCGCTCGATCGCCTCAAGGACGAGGGCCGCGACTTCAACGACGAGAAGACGATGCGGCTCGCCGTCGGCCGCGAGCGCAAGCTGTGGACCACGATTCAGCTCACCCAGGCGGGGATGGATCGCGCCAAGCACTGGGGCTGGCCGAACACCTACACCTATACGAAGTCGCTCGGGGAGCAGGTGATCGCCTCCACCCCCGGCCTGCGCTACGCGATCGTCCGGCCGTCGATCGTCGAGAGCGCGCTGCACTACCCCTTCCCCGGGTGGAACGAAGGGTTCACCACCTCGGCGCCGATCTGCTTCGCCTGCCTCAAGGGCCAGCGCGCGCTGCCCGCCAGCGACAAGGCGGTGCTCGACATGATCCCGGTGGACATGGTCGCCGGCTCGCTGATCGCGATCACCGCCCAGCAGCTGCGCACGTCAGAGCGCCGCGTCTACGCGCAGGCCTCTGGCGACACCAACCCGTTCATGGCGCCCCGCAGCGTCGAGCTGGTGGGCCTCTATCGCCGCCGGTACTACCGGACGAAGAAGACCGGCAACAGCTACCTCAATGAG
>JAYVRT010000123.1:0-8164 GCA_043776025.1 Archangiaceae bacterium
CGGAGGAGGCGCAGGAGGCGGAACTGGCGGCACCGGTGGTTCCGGCGGCGGCAGTGGCAAGACGGATGGAGGCGATCTCTTCAGCTGCCTCAAGCCGTACACCTGCGCCAAGCAGGGCTTCAACTGCGGTCCCGCGGGAGACGGCTGCGGAGGTTTGCTCAACTGCGGCAGCTGCACCGCCCCGCTGACGTGTGGCGCGATGAGCCCGGGCGTTTGCGGACAGGGCATCGGGCTGCTCGCGGACGGCGGCATCAACTGCGTGCCGAAGACGTGCGCGTCGCAAGGCTTCAACTGCGGGCCCGCGGGCGATGGCTGTGGCGGCTTGCTCAGCTGCGGCGCCTGTAGCGGCACCAACAGCTGCGGAGGAGGAGGCGCCAGCGGGGTCTGCGGCCAGCCGGCGTGCACGCCGAAGACCTGCGCCCAGCTCGACGCCGGTTGCGGAGCCCAGGGAGACGGCTGTGGCGGTGCGACGCCCAACTGCGGGACCTGCACTGCGCCGGACATCTGCGGCGGCGGCAACGTGCTCAACCACTGCGGCAACCTCTTGCCGGATGGAGGCAGCGATGCCGGCCGGCCCTGCACCAACCTCTGTCTCCAGCAGAACGCCTGCGACGGCGGGACGCGGACGAGCATCACTGGAACCGTCTTTGCTCCGACCGATCCGGCGCTCTTCGGCGCTCCCGACCCTCTGTCGGGCGCCTTCGTCTACGTGCCCAACGCCGCGGTGCAGCCCTTCAACGCCGGGGTGGTTTGCGCCAAATGCTCCGCGTCGGTGACGGGCGATCCGCTCGTGTCCACCACCAGCGCCGTCAACGGGACGTTCACCCTCAACGACGTGCCCTGCGGCACCAACATCCCGATGGTGATTCAGCTCGGGCGCTGGCGGCGCCAGATCACCATTCCCAGCGTCGCCTGCTGCGGCAGCACCGCGCTCACCGCCGCCCAGACACGTTTGCCAAGGATCCAGGGCGAGGGCAACCCGAACGACAACATCCCGCTGATCGCGGTGACGACCGGCGGCGCCGACAACCTCGAATGCATCCTTCCGAAGATTGGCATCGCCCTGTCGGAGTTCACGCTGCCCTCCGGCAACGGACGGGTGCGGATGTACCGCGACAACGGCGTCGACCCGCTCGGCGGCCTGCCCGCTGCCGCGACCCTCTACAACACGCCCGCGGAGCTGGCGAAATACGACGTGGTGATCGCCGACTGCGTCGGCTTCGAGGCGACGAAGACGGCCGCGCAGCGAGGGAATGTCGAGTCTTACGCCAATGGCGGCGGTCGGCTGTTCACCAGTCACTACGGGTACGTCTGGCTCTACAACCTTCCCGTCGCCAACTCCTTCACTCCGACCGCGACGTGGAACCCCGACCAGTTCGCTCCGAACGATCAGGATGGCTACATCGACGTCTCGTTCCTCAAGGGGCAGACGTTCGCCCAGTGGATCTACGCGGTGAATTCCCAGGCGGTGACTTCGACGCTCGCGGTGCCGCGGGTGCGGGTCAACCAGGTGCGACATGACTTCGATGCGGTGAATGCGCCCGCCGAGCGGTGGGTGTTCGGCAGCGCGAATGGCAGCCCGGTGACCGCCACCAACCCGGCGATTCCGCTTCAGTACGCCTTCAACACCCCGATCGCGGCGCAGCCGGCCGACAAGTGCGGGCGGGTGCTCTTCAGCGACTTCCACGTCAGCAGTGGTGGCGTCTTCCCCAACTGCACCGCCGGCCCAATGACCCCGCAGGAGAAAGTCTTCGAATACCTGATCTTCGACCTCAGCTCCTGCGTCACGCCCTACACGGCCAACTGCGCCGCGAAGAGCTGTTCCCAGCTCGGCTTCAACTGCGGTCCGGCCGGAGACGGCTGCGGAGGTCTGCTCAACTGCGGCACCTGCACGCTGCCCCAGACGTGTGGCGGCGGCGGGCAGCCCGGAGTGTGCGGCGGGGGCTGCGCGGCGAGAACCTGCGCCGCGCAGGGCTTCAACTGCGGACCTGCCGGAGATGGCTGCGGCGGACAGCTCAACTGCGGCGCCTGCCCCACCGGGCAGGTCTGCGGCGGCGGCGGGCCGGGCATCTGCGGGGGCGCGTCCTGCACCCCGAGGACCTGCGCTGCGCAGGGCTTCGACTGCGGCCCGGCGGGAAATGGCTGCGGCGGGCTGCTCGACTGCGGGGTGTGCGCTCCCGGGTTTGCATGCGGCGTCGGAGGGCCCGGCAAGTGCGGGCCGCAGATCAATTGATCGGGCGATCTCCGGCGCGCTCGGCGGTTGGCCTCGCGGCACCCCAGCCGCAGCGGGCGCTGCTTTCCCCCGGACTGTGCGGTTGTGACGGCGACTGGGTCGCGGTTTGTTTCGCAGAGCGCGAACGCCGTTGGATGCTCACCGGCAGCGAGGACCGCGGATAGAGTCAGGGCTCCGTGAGCGACGAGAGCCGGCCATCGCCCCAGACGCTCAATCCTTCGGGTCTGGACAAGACCGCGGCGGCGGCACCGCGCCCCGAGGTGCCTCACCTCGAGCCTGGCTCCACCGTGGGCCGCTACCGGATCACCGAGGAGCTCGGCGCCGGGGGAATGGGCGTCGTCTATTGCGCCTGGGACTCGGCGCTCCACCGCAAGGTGGCCCTGAAGGTGATCAAGACCCGCACCAACGAGATCTCGATGCTCGCGCGCTTCGAGCGCGAAGCCCGGGCGATGGCGCAGCTGTCGCACCGCAGCGTGGTCGGGGTCCACGACTTCGGTGTCCACGAGGGCCAGCCCTACCTGGTGATGGAGCTGGTGCAGGGGACCTCGCTTCGCAGTTGGCTCGGCGCGAAGAAACGGCCGTGGCGGGAAGTTCTGGGTGCGTTGCTCCAGGCCGCGCACGGGCTCGGCGCGGCGCATCGGGCGGGGCTGGTCCACCGCGACTTCAAGCCCGACAACGTGCTGGTCGGGATTGACGGGCGCGTCGCGGTCACGGACTTCGGGCTCGCCCGGCCCTTCGACGAGGCGCTGCAGGAGTCCGTGCCGAGCCTGGTCAAGGCGGGGACCTCGCTCTCGACGCCGTTGACGGTGGGCGCGGGAGTGCTGGGAACGCCCCTCTACATGGCTCCCGAGCAGTTCCTCGGGTCGCCCACCGACGCGCGCACCGATTTGTTTGCCTTCGGCGTCGTCCTCTACGAGGCGCTGTACGGACTGCGGCCGTTTCCGTTCAAGCAGCCGACCGAGCCGGTCACCCTGGACACGATGCTGAAGGACATCTTGAACGGGAAACTGCGAGCTCCGCCTGGGGGGCGCGGCGTGCCCCGGCGGTTCCTCCCGGTGATCGAGAAGTTGCTCAAACCCGAGCTGGCTCAGCGACCTGCCTCGATGGACGAGGTGGTGGCGGCGCTGGAACTGGCGAGCGGGACGCCAAGGCTGCCGGGGTTGTTGGCGGCGACGGCGGTGGCGGCGTTGCTGGTGTTCGGGGTGCTGCCGCACTTCGCTCCGGCGGAGACTTCCCGCGTGCCGGCGGCACACGTCGCGTGGCTCGAGGCGATGGCCCAGTTCCGCGGTGGCTCCACGCTGCTCGCCCAGCGAAGCCTGAAGCGGGTGGTCGAGCTGGATCCCTCGTTCTCGACAGGGCAGCTGTGGGCCGCGTTCCTCAACCCCGATCGGGAACGGGCACGCGCGCAGCTGGCGCAGGTAGTCAGTCGCCGCGATCACCTTCGCGGGCCGACCGTTGCCTTCTTCGAGGCCGTGTCACCCGGTCTGATGCCGCTCCCCGATCTCGACGCATGGCTGGCGACGGTCGATCGCCTCGTGTCCCGTCAACCCCGGCAGGCCAACCTGCTGTTGGTGCGCGCCCAGGTGCATTCCCAGCGGGGAGAGGTGGAGGCGGCGCTCGCCGATCTTCGCGAGGTCGCGAGGTTGGACCCGACGATGGCGGTGGCGGCGGCGGCGCGGCGCGGGGCCCTCGAGCAGAAGCGACGGAACTTCGATGCGGCCCGTGCCGCCTGGGACGAGTGCCTGGCCCTCCGTGCGTCAGCGGTCGACTGTCTCGCAGGCAGGATCCGGGCAGAGAGCGCAAGAGGGCAATGCGTGGCGATGGAACGTGACGCGCGCGCCTGGCGCGCGATCGACCCGGAGGATGGCGACGCCCGCTCGGAGCTCGCTTTCGCGCTCCAGGCCAATGGCTCGTGGGCGGCAGCCAGGGAGGTGCTCGAGACGCCAGCTGCCTCCGACGTTGATGACCCCTACCGGTGGATTGATGCCTACTCGATCGCGGCGATGGAGGCGGACTTCGAGACCGCGGGGCGCATCGCCCAGAACGCGGTCGAAGCAAGCGCCGGCGCCAAGGGCGTGCTGGCGCACTTTGCGCCAAACATCCTGTTGCTCAAGGCGCTCACCGAGTCGGGGGAACTCGACCGCGCGGCGCGACTGTCCGAGGACATGCTGCAACGCGCAGAGGCGTGGACGCCCGAGACAGTGAAGGAGCTGTCGTTGTTCCTTTCCTTTCTCAAGACCTCGGAGGTGGCGGGAAAGATCACCCACGATGAGTTTCGAAAACACAGAGATGATCTCCTCGCGAGGATTGCGAGAAGCGCCGCTGCGACCGGGACCCTCGACGACGTCGCGAAGAACCAGCCGTGGCTCATTGGGTACGCCGCGACCTCGCGGACGAAGCAGGACGCGCTCGAAGCGCTCGATGCCCTCGACCGCTTCCAGCCGCTCCCGGCCCCAGGTGTTCGCGCGACGGACTCGGACCTGGCGATCGGCACCGTCTTCGTGCTCGCCGATCAGCCCAACCGAGCGATCCCCTATCTCGAGTCGGTGATGCGCTCGTGCAATCGGATCGAACCCCCGATGGTCTGGCCGATCGGGCTGCTTCGCCTCGGGCAGGCACGCCTCGGCCTTGGAGACCGAACGGGCGCGAGCGCGGCGTGGAAGCAGCTGCTGACGCTGTGGAAGAACCCCCGCCCGCGCTCGCTCCACGCCGAGGAGGCGGCCAAAGCCCTCACCGCGCTCGGGTCCGAGTAGCCGACGCAGACCGTCTTCGGTTGTCGAAAGGTCGCGTCGGCCAAGCGGCACCCCGGAAAGCAAGCCGTCGCCGCGGGTTTCTTGACCGAGCGTGACCTGTCCGTACCATCTGCTCCCACCCTGTCGCTTTGGCCCAGGAGCCCGAATGACTCAGCCGAACCAGCGCCACTCGAACCGGTCTTCACTCGACGCCGAGGTCGAGGTCATCGACATCGAGAGCGGAATCGACTTCCGCGCCGAAGGCATCGACGTCTCCGAGAGTGGCCTGTCGTTTCACGCCTCGATGGAGCCCGCGCTGGGCGCCCAGATGCAGGTGAAGCTGGGGGGAGGCGGGGCGGCGCAGGCCGAGTTCAAGGTCTTGCGCATCGTGCGTGACGCGCAGGGCTTCACCGTCGCGGGCACCTCCAGCGTCCCCATTCGCTAGGCAAAGGGCAATAAGTGCTGGGCAGGGGCGGCCGATGACGCGCCGTGCGCTGCGCAGGGGGGCAGACCGTGTAACCTCACCGACATGCTCGCCGCACTCACCCTCTGCCTGCTTGGCGCTGAGCCGTCAGACGCGGCGAAGCTGCTCGCGCTTCCTCTGCAGGAACGCCGCGCCCAGGTGCAGAAGCTCTCGGTCGAGGAACGCAAAGCACTGATCACCCGTGTGCCGTTCGCAGACCTGATCGCGCTGGAGAGGAAGGCCGCCGCGGCGCTCGGCACCTACAGCGCGACGATGGTCAGCCGAGAGCGGATGAACGGCACGCTGAGCCCCGCGCAGACGGTGCGGATCTGGGTCCAGGCGCAGCCGTTCGCGGTGCGGCTGAAGAACATCGCCGGGCCGGGCGAAGGCCGCCGGCTTCTCTACAACGCATCGATTCGCAAGACCCAGTTTCGCGTCAAGCCGCCTGGCTTTCTCGGCATCTTCGGCGGCATCTGGATCGACATCGACGGAGATCTGGCCAAGGGCGGCTCGAACCACTCCGTCCTCGAGACCGGCCTGGTCGCGCTGATCGAGCTGGTCGACAGCCACTCGAACGAGGCGCTCAAGGAAGGCGAGTTCACCCGGACCTTCGAGCGCGTCAACGAGAACGGCGCCATCTGCGAACGCTTCGATTCTCCAAAGACGTCGAAGGCGCTCTACGCCACCGTCTCCCGTTTCTGCGTCGACCCGGTGCTGATGTTGCCCCTCACCACCGAGATCACCGACGCCGCAGGAGTCCTCGAGACCTTCGCGTTCTCCGATGTGAAGCCGCAGCTGACCCTGGGGAAAAACTTCTTCACCCTCGAAGGCCCCGAGCTTTAGCCCGTCAGAAGAGATCCTTGACCGAGACCCTCAGCGCGCGGCTGATCGCGACCAGCGAGGCGACCGTCGGGTTGGTGCCTCCCTGCTCGATCACCTGCCAGTGCTTCGGGTCAATCTCCGCCCGAACGGCCGCCGCCAGCTGCGTCAACGCCAGCTTCTCCCGGAGCGTGCGGATCCGCTTTCCCAACAGCCAAAGCGCGAGCGGCACTTCCGCCGACGATCGTGCCGACGATCGAAACTCCTTGTCGTGGACGTCGGAGGACTCCGGCTCGTCAGGGTCGGTTGCGTGGCTGGTAGGGTCCTTCATCGGTGAGTCCCGTTGTCGAGCGTGCCCTGGGGTCGCCATCCGCCGCGGATCTCCTTCTGAGGCCGGACGAACGTCTTCAGCTCCAAGACGATCCGGCGAATTCCCTCCGCGGCGTCCTTGAGCGGATCGGTCGGGTCCAGCCTTCCGTCGGGCGGGACGTCGAGGCCGAGGGCGGTGCTGCGGACTGCTTCGAGGCCGGCAATCACGCGGGCGACCCGTGGACTCAGCTCGGCGCGTCCCCCGAGGGCAACCGGACTGCCCGCCGACGGCCCCGCGGCGAGCGCCCCCGCGGGCTGGCCCATCTTCACCCGGCTGATCTCCCGGCTGACTCCGACCAGCCCCGTCACTTCTCCGCTGGCGCTCATCACCGCACACAGCGAGGTCTGAAAGGTCCGGACACCCCACGGGCGGGAGTCTGTCCACTCGTAGACCACCGACTCACCCGCCAGCGCCCGCTCCGTGGCCTCGGCGTGCACTCGGGTGGCGTCGATTCCGAAGATCTCTCGCGGGCTTCGGCCGGGGATCGTGGCTGGCCTTTCGAGGCCGGGTCCGGGGTGGGTGCCGAGGGCGGAGGTGAGGCGTTGGTCCCAGTCGAGGGTGAAGACGACCTCGTGGGTCGAAGTCAGCAGCGATCGAAAGCGCAGTTGGCTCGTCCGCATCAAATCCTCGGCGTGGCGCAGCGCGCGGCGCTCGGCAGCCTCGCGCAGCGCCTCGCCAACCGCCGGAGCGAGCCGTTCGAGTTCGCTCTTGAGCACGCAGTCGCTCGCGCCGGCCTTCATCGCCGCCACCGCGCTTCCTTCTCCCAGCCCCCAGCTGACGAGGATCACCGGCACGTCTACCCCGACGGCTCGCAACAGGTGACCTGCCTGGGTCAGGTCAAAGCCGGGAAGCTCGCAGTCGATCACCACCGCGCTCCAGGGCTGTGCCACCCGCGCGATCAGCCCTTGCCAGCCATCGACCTGCTCGACCTCGAGCGGCTCGAGCGCCGACCGCAGGGCGCGTGCGATCAGCCAGTCCCCGGCGTCTCCCGCTTCGGCGACGAGGATCCGTGGCGGCCCGCTCACGCCGTCGTCCGTCGACGGGAGAAGAGCAGCGCGTCCATCACCTGCTCGATCGTCCGCAGGACGCTTTGCACCGTCGGACCATCGATGATGGGACGTTCTTCGGGCTCGAGCAGGCATTGACCAGAGATGGTTCCGGACTCATTGCGAGTGAGGAGCACCGCGATCTTCTGGGTGCCGTGCGCGACGTAGCGAACGCCGATGACTCGTTTGAGGGACATTTTGCGTTCACGCTGAGCAATCGCGCGGCCATGCCGGTGGCTCGAATTTCAGCCAGACGGCCCGAAACCGGGCCACGTGAGAATCACGAGTAATGTCAGCGACCTGCGTCAAGGCGAGGGGTAGTTTTGTGGCCCCAGCGCATTTGTTGGGCGCGCCGGAGTTTCGAAATCAGACGGCTCGCAATCTGGCCTGGGCCAGCGATCAAGCTCTCCGCTGTGAACGGCTCAAAGAGAACGCGGGGTTGGTTCGCGACTCGGGTGGCTGGTGTTCGGGTTCGTCGATCGGCCCCAGTGTTGCTCTGTG
>JAYVRT010000124.1:0-2483 GCA_043776025.1 Archangiaceae bacterium
TCGCCGACGGGCCCGACGAAGTGCACCACATGACCGTGGCCCGCGACTGGCTGCTCGGGCGGGTCGAGCTGCTCGCCTGAGGGTCAGGCGATTCCCAGCAGCAGCTCGCACAGCTGCTGCGCCCGTTCCCGCGTCTGTGGCGTCGGCGGGGTGAAGCTCAGGCCGGCGATCGTCTTCCCGTCGGGCAGCACCTCGACGTGGGTCACTTGCCCTTCGACGGTGAAGAGCTCGGCGTTCGCCCCGACCCCGAACTCCACCGCCACCGTCGAGCCCTCGATGACCGTGCGCGGACAGCGGATCGCCATCCCCCCGCGCGACAGATCGCACAACAGCGCGGTGAAGCGCTCGGCGCTCTTGCAGGTGACGGCGATCCGCGCCGCCACCCGCGGGTGCTCGCGCCGGCCGGCGCCCCGCCCAGCCGCGAGCGTCTTCAACAGCTCGACCAGCTGCTCCTGCGTGTCCGGAGGCAGCGCGTCGAACTTCACCCCGTAGACCGTTTCCTCCGGGCTGCCGAAGATGCGCACCACCGAGCCGGTGAACCCGAGCGACACCGCGTCGCGCTCCAACAGCACCGTGACCGGCTCGCCCACCTTCGCCAACCCAGCCACCGCCAACACCGCCATCCCGCCGCGGGAGACGTTGACCACCTTCGCTTCGAAGGTTTGATCCGAGGTCGCCAGGTTGCACTCCAGGCTCGCCTCGATTCGGGCCCACTGCCGGCGGTCGTCTCCCATGGTTTGCTCGGCGCCCCCCGTAGGCTGACAGAGGGTCAGCGCCCGCGCGGACCCGTTGACAAATTGTCTCACGGCGCTTCGCCATTGGGTGAATTCTCTCGTGTTTTCAAGCATCTGCGTGGCATCCGGCTTGCTCTTCGCAGTGGGCAGTGGAGCTTCTGTTCAAACGGCACTTCTGGGTAATCCACCTCCTGTTCATCTTCGGGGTGATGTTGCTCGTCGCCCGGACGGGCAACGTCTTCGTCGAGTCGCGAATTCTCCCGCTGCCGACGTCGGGGCACGCGAAGGCGACGAAGCAGGTCGCCGACCCGATCGCCGCGCTCAACGCCGAGCGGCTGAGCAAGCTGACCGGGCTGCCGCTGCCGAAGGAGCCCGAGGTGAAGGAGCCGACCACCCCGACGGTGGATCTCAACGCGCCCCCGGTGCGCAGCTCTCTGCGGTTGAAGCTGCTCGGGACCCTGCTCGCCGCGCTCGCCGAGTACTCGGTGGCCTCGATTCAGGACGTGGTGACGCTCAAGTCGCAGACGTACATGGTCGGCGACAAGATCCAGAGCGCCGAGGTGCTGGAGATCGAGCGGGCCCGGGTGATCATCCTCAACAACAACCGCCGCGAGTTCATCGACGGGACGCCGGGCGACGGGAGCGCGGTCGCCTACGCGCCGCCCACGCTGCCGGTGGTCGCCGCGAAGACCGGCAACGGCGACCCGCCGCCCTCGGTGGCGCTGGGCAACAGCATCAAGCCCACCAGTGAGAACGAGTACGAGGTGCCGCGGGCGGAGATCGACAAGACGCTCTCCAACCTCAACGACGTCGCGATGCAGGCCCGCATCGTCCCCGCCTTCAAGGACGGCGTCGCCCAGGGCTTCAAGCTGTTCTCGATTCGGCCCGATTCCATCTACACCAAGATCGGGATCCAGAACGGCGACGTGATCAAGCGCATCAACGGGTACGACCTCAACAGCCCGGAGAAGGCGCTCGAAATCTACTCCAAGCTCAAAGAAGCCTCGCGCATCGACATCGAGGTCGAGCGCAACGGGGCCTCGGTGCGCAAGACCTACAACGTTCGCTGATCTTTCAAAACCATGCACAGACCCTGGCTCTACCCGTTGTCCGTCCTGCTCCTCGCGGCGCCGGTGCTGGCGCAGCCTGGGCCTCCTTCCGGCCTCGCGGGCCCCCGGCCGGCCCTCGGCGACCGGCGAATCGTCCCCAACGTCCCGGCGGGAGTGGCCGGCGCGGACCCCGGCGGCACCGGCGGCGCGACCCCGGTCAAAGAAGGGGTGAAGAAGCCGAGCTGCGAGGAGCTGCGCCGCAAGGCCCGCTACAACATCTACTTCGACAAGGTGGAGATCGAGAAGCTGGTGCAGACGGTCTCCGACGCGACCTGCAAGACCTTCATTCTCCCGGAGAACATCCGCGGCAAGATCTCGATCATCGGCCCGGAGAACGGCAAGGTCGAGGTCAACGGCGAGCAGTTCTACGCCGCGTTCCTCGCCGCGCTCGACTCGAACAGCCTCGCCGTCTACGAGCACGGCAAGTTCCTGAAGATCGTCGACAAGCAGCGGGCGAAGCAGTTCCCCATCCCCACGGTCCTCGACGGCTCGGAGTACACCACCAACGAGCAGATGGTCACCCGGATGTTCAAGGTGAAGTACGTCGAGATCGAGCAGCTGCGCGGCGTGCTCCAGCAGCTGGTCACCCCCTCGGGCGACACGATTCCCTTCCAGCCGGACACGATCATCATCAACGACC
>JAYVRT010000125.1:0-8154 GCA_043776025.1 Archangiaceae bacterium
GGAACTGGCGGCGGTACGGGGACCGGCGGCGGCACGGGGCAGCATGAGCTGTCGACGGGTGAGCTCGGCTCGTCCTGCGGCACCTGCGTCGCAGGCCTCACCTGCAACACCCTGGCGCCCAACGGCTACTGCTCGAAGACCTGCACCGATTCGAGCCAGTGCGGCGGCGGCTATTGCTACCAGACGGGCGTCGGGCCCGGCTGTCTGCGCGCGTGCGCGGGCAATCTCGACTGCCGTCCCGGCTACTCTTGTCAGGGCGTGGCGGGGATGACGGCCTGCTACCCGGCGGCCTCTGGCGCGGGCGGCGGCGGCGGCGGTGGCGGTGGCACGGCGAACAACGCCACCCTCAACGGCTGCTACTGGGCGAACGGCGACATCACCTACCGCTACCAGTTCGACGGCGTCGGGTACTTCCAGGACATCTCGTACAACGCGGTGTCCGGCACGATCACCACCGACGGAAACTACAACCTCGCCAACAGCGTGCTCACGCTCCAGTACAGCGCCTCCAGCGGCGGGCGCACCGAGATGCCGGCCTTCCGGTTCGGCACCGGCACCGACGTCTACCTGGCGAACGTCCGCTACGTGCGCAGCGGCGCGGTCTGCCAGTAGTCCCGGCTGCACCCACAGGTCTGATGGGACCCTATGGGTCCGCGTTGACCTGACCCAGGTCTTCGGAAACATGGCCGCGGGGTGTGGATCGAGCCTTGCTCTCTCGAGGACTCACCATGCCCATGCTCAGACTCGCGCCCGCTGCTTTCGGAGCTTTGGTTCTGCTGGCATGCACCGGATCGCCCCCCGCGCCGGGTGCGCCGCTCGCGCCTGCGGCCCAGATGAGTTCGCCGGCCGCGTCGGCCGAGCTCAACCCGCGGCTGCTGCGTCGCTTCAAGCCGCTGCGCCCGGTGCTCGCCTCCGAAGCCGCGTCTCCCGCGCGGATCGCCCTGGGACGAATGCTCTACTTCGACCCGCGGCTCTCCGATTCGCAGACGGTCTCCTGCAACACGTGCCACCTGCTCAACCACTACGGCGTCACCGGCGACGCGACCTCGAAAGGCGTCCACGGAAAGCGCGGCACGCGCAACGCTCCGAGCACCTACAACGCCGCCGGCCAGTTCCGCCAGTTCTGGGACGGGCGGGCCCCCAACGTCGAGGAGCAGGCCAAGGGGCCGATCGTCAACCCATCCGAGATGGGATTGAATCCCGTGCGCGCGGTCTCGATGCTGGAGTCCATTCCGGGCTACCTCCCCGCATTCGAGGCGGCCTTCCCCGGTGAGTCGAAGCCGATCACCTGGGACAACCTGGCGACCGCGCTCGGAGCCTTCGAGCGGGGCCTGGTGACTCCCTCACGGTGGGACCGTTACCTCAACGGTGACAAGGCCGCGCTCACCGATCTCGAGAAAGAGGGAGGCCGCCTCTTCACCAACCTCGACTGCCTCGTCTGCCACACCGGAGAGCTCGTCGGTGGCGCCACCTACGAGAAGCTCGGCCGGTTCGACCCCTGGCCGAACCAGACCGATCGCGGCCGGGAGGGCCTCACCGGCGACACCAACGACGCGATGCGCTTCAAGGTCCCAAGCCTGCGAAACGTCGCCAAGACCGGGCCCTACTTTCATGATGGCTCGGCGAGAACGCTCGACGAAGCAGTGCGGATGATGGCCACCTACCAGCTGGGCAAGGACCTGGACGATCGAGAGGCTGCGGCGCTCGTCGCCTTTCTCGGTGCGCTCACCGGCGAGTTGCCGGTCGACTACATCGCGGTTCCGGTGCTGCCCCCCAACGGGCCCGGCACCCCCGCGCCGATGGCGGACTGACGATGGGGACCCTGGGCCACCCAGTCTCGTTGCAACGACGGCTCTCGGCGCTGATCGGCCTGCTCG
Source organism: Archangiaceae bacterium (assembly GCA_043776025.1). Classification (GTDB taxonomy): domain Bacteria; phylum Myxococcota; class Myxococcia; order Myxococcales; family Myxococcaceae; genus JAYVRT01. Next base: position 1,878 of record JAYVRT010000125.1, read on the forward strand.
CGCTGTCGATCGTCGCCGGCGTCGCACTCGGGTTGACCCACGCACGCAACCAGGTCCTCCACCAGGACCTCGAGCACAAGGCGAAGCTGTACGCCTCGCTGCTCGGCCGCCAGCTCGAGTCGGTGGTGGCGTTTGACGATCATCAGACGGCACGAGAGGTCTTTGACGCGGTGGCGATCGACGCGGACGTGCTGAGCGTGGGGATCTACCGTGCCGACGGGTCGTTGATCGAAGGTCGGGCGGCTGAGCCCAGCTGGAGCGACCCTTCGGGCAAGGCTTCGCTCGAAGTCCGCGACGAGTGGCTGCGCACCAGCGAGCCGGTGGTGTCCCGCGAGGGGCCCCGGGGGACCGTGGTGCTGCGGGTCAGCACCGACCGGCTGCGGCAGTCACAGCGCGATGCGATCTACGCCTCGGCGTTGCTGGCGCTCGCCGCGATTGGCGTGGCGCTGCTCTTTGCCTGGGCGATCGCCGGGACGGTGGCGAGGCGGTTGGCCCGGATCGCCAGGGTCGCGGAGCGGGTGGGCGAGGGTGATCTCACCCAGCACGAGCTCGAGCCGGGCGTGCTCGACGAGATCGGGCGCCTCACGCTCGCCTTCAACGCGATGCTGAGCCACCTCCAACGGCTGATGACGCAGCTGAAAGACACGGCGGCGTCCGAGCAAGAACGGCTGGCCGGCGAGGTGCGACGCCGCACCGCCGAGCTGACCCTGGCCAATGAGTCGCTGGCCAGCGAGATGAAGGCCCGCTCGCAGATGGAACTCGAGCTGCGCCAGGCGCAGAAGCTGGAGTCCGTCGGCCGGCTGGCGGCCGGCGTTGCGCACGAGATCAACACCCCGGTGCAATTCGTCAGCGACAGCATCCACTTCGTCCGTGGGGCGATGGATGATCTGTTCGGCCTCGTCGCCAAGCTCAGCATCGTCGAGCAGCAGGTGCTCAGAGGCGAGCCGGCGAAGGCCGCCGCGCTCGAAGCGACCGAGGCCGGGGCGGCCGCGGACTTTCCGTACCTGGTGCAGAACGTCCCCAAGGCGCTCAGCCGCGCGCTCGACGGGCTCGACCGGGTCGCGACGATCGTCCGCTCGATGAAGGAGTTCTCTCACCCCGACACCCGGGAGATGGCGGCCGTCGACCTCAACCAGGCTGTTCAGAGCACCTTGGTGATCGCGTCAAACGAGTACAAGTATGTCGCCGAGCTGGAGACCGACCTCGGGGACCTTCCGATGGTGCTCTGCCACCCCGGTGACCTGAACCAGGCGGTGCTCAACATCATCGTCAACGCTGCGCACGCGATCGCCGACGTGGTGAAGGGCACGGAGCGCAAGGGGTGCATTCGCGTCTCCACCCGCGCCGACGGCGCCGACGCGGTGATCTCAATCTCCGACACCGGCACCGGAATCCCAACGGACGTGCAGGGCCGGATCTTCGACCCGTTCTTCACCACCAAGGAGGTCGGCCGGGGCACCGGGCAGGGGCTGTCGATCGCCCGGCTGGTGGTCGTCGACAAGCACCACGGTCAGCTGACGTTCCAGACCGAGGCGGGGAAAGGGACGACGTTCTTCATTCGCGTGCCGCTTCATGGGTGCACGCCGACGCAGGCCGCGGCATGAAAGGGGCGCCGATGATCCGCTGGCTGCTCGATCGGGTTCAGGCGGTGGTGAGCCTCGGTGCCGAACGCGCCCCGGACAGCCGGGTCCGGCGCCGGATCGCGATCTGCAACGCCAGCGCGCTCGCCGCGGCGGCGGTCTGCTTGCCGTATGCGGTGGTCTATTCGTGGCGCGCGGGTTGGCAGCTCGCGGTCGGACAGCTCGTCCTGACGGTCCTCTTCCTCGGCCCCGTGGGCCTCAGCCGCGCCGGGCGGTTCAAGCTTGCCCGGCTGTGGCTGGTGGTCGTCGCCAACTGCGCGATCTTTCTCTTCGCCGGGATGCTCAGTGCCGCGAGTGGTCTGCAGACGATGTTCATCGCCACCGCCTGCCTTCCGCTCGTCCTCGCAGCCACCCACGAGCGTGCCTTCACTGCCTTCGGTGTCCTCCTCCCGTTGCTTGGCTGGCTCCTGCTCGAGTGGCTCCAGTTCAATCTGGGGTTCCGGATCGACGTTGGCGCAAACACCCTGGTGGTGGTGCACCTGCTGGTGATCCCCAGCAGCTTCGTGGGACTGCTGTGCCAGGTGGCATACTTCGCGGCCGCCAATGAACGCGCCGAGCAGAGCCTCGAGCAGTCGCTCGGCGACCTTCGCGTCGCGAACCAGGCGCTCAAGGACGAGGTCGCGGGAAGGTTGCAGGCAGAGGCCGAGCTGCGCCAGGCCCACAAGCTCGAGGCGGTCGGCCGGCTGGCGGCGGGCGTGGCGCACGAGATCAACACCCCGGTGCAGTTCGTCAGCGACAGCATCCACTTCCTCAGCGAGGCCGCGAGCACGGTGATGGGGTTGGTGCCGCGGCTGCAGCGGGTGCGCGCCTCGGTGCTCGACGGAACTCCTTCGATGGATGCCGCCCGGGAGGTCCTCGAGGCGGAGGATGACGCCGATCTGCCGTACCTGGCGGCAAACATCCCCGAGGCGTTCGCCCGATGCCTCGAAGGGTTGAACCGGGTGGCGACGATCGTTCGCTCGATGAAGGAGTTCGCGCACCCCGACGCCGCGAAGATGGGCGAGGTCGATCTCAACGGTTCGATCGAGAGCACCCTGGTGATCGCCCGCAGCGAGTACAAGTACGTCGCCGAGCTTCAGACGAGCTTCGGCGATCTTCCGCCAGTGACCTGCAACGCCGGAGACATCAACCAGGCGGTGCTGAACATCGTCGTCAACGCGGCCCACGCGATCGGCGACGTGGTCGCGGGAACGGAGCAGAAGGGGTTGATCAAGGTACAGACGCGGGGTGACGGCAGCCACGTGGTGATCAGCATCAGCGACTCGGGCGGCGGAATGTCACCGGAGATCCGCGACCGCATCTTCGACCCGTTCTTCACCACCAAGGCCGTGGGGAAGGGGACTGGCCAGGGGCTTGCGATCGCCCGGTCGGTGGTCGTCGATGGGCACCACGGTGAGCTGTGGTTCGACACCGCCGTCGGCGAAGGCACCACCTTCCACATCCGGCTGCCCGTGGGCCAGACGTTCGCTGCCGCCGCCTGAGCGCACCGCCGTCCCCTTTGAGGGTAGGCTGCGCGGCCGGAGGAAGCCCCCGATGAAGGTGAAGCCCCAGTCCGCTCGGCAGGTGAAGGCCGCGCCCCCCGAGCCGAAGAAGGCCCAGGCGCAGGCGACGGCCGCGAAGGCCGAGAAGGCGTGGAAGCCAGCCGGGAGCGCACCCCCCGCCGCCGCCTCGAGACAGCGCTTGAGCGGCCTGGCCACCGAAGCGGTGGCGAACACGATCGCCGCGCACGCTGGCACCCCCGCCGCCGCGGTGCCGAGCAAGCACCCAATGCTCGAGAAGTTCGGCGAGGCGCTGGGCATGGGCCTGGGGGTGATCGTCACCGAGGCGCTCGCGGCGGTGCCCAGTTGGAACAAGCCGGTGCTCGACGCACAGGGAAAGCCCGTCGCCAGCGTCGAGGGCGCGAACCGGGTCGGCAACCACGACATCCTCAAGCGCCACCAGGAGGTCGTCGGACCGCAGGTGACCGCGCTGGTCGCCAGGCTCTCGCCGGGCATGGTGCACGATCTGCTCGAGGGTCTCGGAAAGGGGGCGACCGCGGCGCCAGGCGAGTCTTACCGGCTCGAGGCCGCGGCGTCGGATCTGATTCACCAGCGATAGCGGCGCAGCCCTGGCCCGGCCGGCCGCGAGCACCGCTGTGCACCGCGCCGGGCGGGTCAGCCCTTGGCGGCGGCGACAGGACGCAGCGACGCGCGCACGATCCACGCGATCACCGCGAGCGAGAAGACGGTGGTGATCGCCCCTGCGAGGTTGAGGCCCCACTGGGCGTCTGGGGTGCCCGGCAGCTGCGGCGCGGTGCCCGCGGTGTACTCGGCCAGCGTGCCGATGTGGGTGTAGCCGTGCCAGTGGGGGAGCATCACGGTCAGCAGGCAGCTGAGCGAACCGACGACGCACAGCGCCGCCGCCCAGACCTTCCCGCTGCGGATCGCCGAGGCGGACGCCGCCGCGCCCGCCGCTCCGGAGAGGACATTGGCCGCGAGGAACACCGGCCAGAGCGCGGCGACTGGGAACGCGCGGGTGTCGAGCATGTAGCCGAACATCCAATCGCTGTAGCGGAAGTACATCGTCGAGACCGCGAGGCCATAGACCAGCCCCCACGCGCCGCCCAGCAGCACCGCGCGGGTGTATTCCTTCTCGGGCTCGCGGCGGATCAGCCGCATCGCGAGCAGCGGGAGGATGGTGCCCGCCAGCAGGGACGACTGGGGGTCGATCAAGATCGTCGAGAGGATCGGGGTCATGTTCGGCGCCGGACATGCCACGTCGCGCCTTGGAAAAACACTCCCGGCTGTCAGTCGCGGCCGCGGTCCCGGGCGTTGCCCCCGAGCGCGATCCAGACGCTCTGGGGCAGCAAGCTGAGCAGGGCGCCGATCGCGATCGCCGCGGCCAGCACCCGCAGCGCGCCCCCGGTGATCAGCGTGAAGAGCAGGGCAGCGCCGAGCACGCCGAGCCTGGGTCCGGGTGACGCCCGGGCGGTGTCCGTTGGCGGTGGGCCAGCTACGTCGTGGGACGCCAGTGAGGCGGCGCGCGCCTGGTTGGTCTCTGTCTGGGCCTGGACCTCGGCAGCGATCGCCTGCTCGCGATCGGCGAGGGCCTGGGCCCGTTCCTGTTTCGCCACGTTCAGCCGCGCCAGGTTGTGGTCGCGAACGGCGGGCGTGGTCAGCGACGCGCGGCAGCGATGGCACTGGGTCTCGAACTTCCCACACTCGGCGCCACAGCCGGCGCACTGGAGCGTCGGCAGCTCCGCCAACAGATCGCGATCCAGCCCCAGTCCGTCGGCCCCGTCGGCGTCGAAGCGCCCGAGCCGCTCGGCGTTGGGCAGCGGCGCCATCGGATCCGCCGGGTCGGCGCGCAGGGCCAGCGGGGGCTCGGCGGCGAAGCGCTCGAGCGACGCGCCGGTGCCGACCTGCTCGTCGACGGGCCCACGCTCGCCTTCGAGCTTGCTGAACCGCGATTGGCGGCTCACGACGCGGGCCGGGTGCGCTGGCGGGCCCAGTCGCGCAGCCGGGTGACCTCCTCGGCCATCGTCACCGCCAGCGGGCGCGTCTCGTGGATCGCCGCGCTCAAGTGATTGGGGTGCAGCTCGGCGCCGTCGGCGAATGCGTCGTACAGGGCCGAAATCACCACCTGTTCGATCTCCGCGCCGGAGAAGTCGGGGGTGACCTTCGCCAGCTCCGCCAGGGGAAACCGGGACGCGTCGCGGCCTCGCTTGCTCAGCTGGATCGCGAAGATGTCGGCCCGCTCGCGGTCGCTGGGGAGATCGACGAAGAAGATCTCGTCGAAGCGCCCCTTGCGCAGCAGCTCGGGGGGCAGGTGCTCGATGCGGTTCGCCGTCGCGACGACGAAGACCGGCTTCGTCTTCTCCTGCAGCCAGGTGAGCAGCGTGCCGAAGACGCGGGCGGAGACGCCGGAGTCGTTGCCGCTGCCGCCGGCGCCGGCCAGCGCCTTCTCGATCTCGTCCACCCAGAGCACCACTGGCGACAGGCTCTCGACGACGCGGATCGCGCGCCGCAGGTTCTCCTCCGACGAGCCGACGTAGCCGCTGTAGATCCGGCCCATGTCGAGGCGGACCAGCGGCATCCGCCAGCTGGTGGCGATCGCCCGCGCGGTGAGGCTCTTGCCGCAGCCCTGAACTCCGAGCAGCAAGACCCCCTTGGGCTCGGGCAGGCCGAAGGCGCGCGCTGCCCGGCTGAAGGCGTTGCCGCGCCGCGCCAGCCACTTCTTCAGGTTCGCCAGCCCGCCGATCTCCTCCAGCCGCGAGTCGGTGGCGTAGTACTCGAGCAGCCCGCTCTTGCGGATCACCTGGCTCTTCTCTTCCAGCAGCAGCTTCACGTCGTCGCCGTCGAGCCGGTTGTCACGGGCGATCGCCTTGGCGAACGCGTTCTCCGCTTCCGACAGGGTGAGCCCCTGGGCGGCGGTCACCAGCGCCTCGGCCTGAACGTCGGTCAGCTCGACCACCGCCCGCTTGTTGGCGAGCACGACGCCGATGATCTCCTTGAGCAGTGCGAACAGGTCTTCCTTCGAGGGGAGCGGCACGTCGATCACCGACAGCTCCTTCTCGAGCTCGTCGGGGATCTTCAACGTCGGGGCGACGATGATCACCGTGGTGAACGTCGACTTCAGCGCATGGCCGAGCTCGCGCA
>JAYVRT010000126.1:0-2482 GCA_043776025.1 Archangiaceae bacterium
CTCGCACATCCAGAAGGCGATGATCATCCCGTTGTCGCCGCTGGAGGTGAAGCCCGCGCCGGGGACGTTCGCCCCCTCGGTGCGCTTGCAGCTGATGCACACACGGGGCGGCGCCTCGACGGGTTTCTTCTTTGCCTTGGCCATGACCGCTCCTTACCCGACTGAGATTTGCCAGCCACCGTTGGGGTTGCTGTTGATGAAGTGGGTCATCTGCGCCGGAGTAATCGTGCTGACGTGCGAGTCGGCCGGGTCGCGGACGATGAAGTTTCCGTGGCTGTCGAGCCCGGCGACGCAGACGTAGTGCCCCGAGGTGCGCGCCTCGTTCTGGTGCGGCGGCATCGCGTGGTAGTCGCCGTTGGCCACCACCAGCTTCCCTTCGCGCAGCTGCTCCTTCATCCACTCAATCTGCGCGCCCGGCCCCCTCGTCGTCGCCTTCTTGCCGATCGCCCGCGCCATCGCGGCGATGCCGTTGATGCCGGTGCCGTTTCCCGAGGTGCCCCCGATGCTCCCAAGGTGGTTGATCAACTGAGCGTCGGACATCCCCTTTCCGTATCCGAAGCTGCGCGCGACCATCGCCATCGAGGTGGGGCCGCAGTTGGCCGGCCCGTTCCAGTACCCGTGCTCCGCGCCCACTGGCCGGTACTGGCTGATGTACGGCACGTTGCTCGGCCCCGCCGGCTGGTTGTCGCCGACCTTCGCCACCGGGGCGCCGCCGATCTTCGGGGCCGCGTTGCGCAGCGCCGCGCCGTGACCTGCCGAGAGGTCGTCGGTGCCGAACGGCCTCCCGCTGACCGCCGGGAGCTTCAGCGTGTCGCCAGTGATGATCAGGTTCGGGTCGGTGATCTTCGGGTTGAGCTTCTGAATCTGATGAATGATGTCCCAGTGGCTGCCGGGCATGCCCTGCGACTTCAGGCGCGAGGCGATCTCCCACAGCGTGTCGCCGCGGCGAATCGTGTAGCTGCCGCCCGCCTTGCTCGACACCGGCGCGTGGGTCTGGGCCGGGGGCTTCGCGCGCGACGGCGCGGTGCCGCCGGTGGGCCCCGACGGTGTGGGGACACTGCCCGCCGCGGGCTCGTGACCGCCAGGGAAGAGGCTGTTGATGTGGCCGCGAATCAGCTGCTCGTACTCCCGGCCGCGGGCATCGTTCATCGCGCCGCCGCCCCGGTGCCAGGCGCGCGCCGCGGAGAAGCCGTCGCCGTAGTGGCGCGTGCCCTCGCCGATCGTCTTCGCCAGGTATTCGACCTGGAGCTCCGGAGGGATGGTCTTCGCGTTGGCGCCGCGGCCGAAGCTCTGGCCGCTCCACTTCTCGAAGTCGGGCAACAGGCCGTTGTCGTCGAGGCCGATGAGCCCGTGTCCGGTTCCGTCGCGGTGGACCTGGAAGTTCCTGAAGCTCGACTCCTGCTGAATGATGCCGGCGAGAATCTTCGGGTCGGCGCCGTACTTGCGGGCGTAGGAATCGATGTACGGCCACAGCTCGCCCAGCGACAGCTGCGCGTTCTGGGCCTGCGGGAGCGCGTGGCTGGTTGCGCGGCTCGTAGATGTCTGGCGGCTGACCGACGTCATGGGTAACTCTCCGTCCGGTGAAGCCCGATTGTCGCCGCTAAGCGGGGCGTCGTTTCTATTTTCAGGTAAAAGCCGAAGGACTTCAGGACCCTGTCGCGATGCTAGCCGCCCGCCCCCAACTCGAGCCCACCCGGAAAGCCGGGGCAAACTCGCTAAGAGTGAACGAGATTTACATCTCGCTTCAGGGGGAGTCGTCGCACCAGGGCTTCCTGTGCACCTTCGTTCGACTCACCGGCTGCCACCTGCGCTGCAGCTACTGCGACAGCGTCCACAGCTTCTACGAGGGCGACCGGATGACGGTCGACGCGGTGGTGGAGAAGGTCGTGGCGCTGGGTGCGCCGCGGGTCGAGCTCACGGGCGGCGAGCCGCTGCTGCAGCCGGCCGTCTACCCGCTGATGGAGGCGCTGCTCCGCAAGGGGCTGACGGTGATGCTCGAGACCTCGGGGTCGATTGACGTCCGGCTTGTGCCCGGTGCGGTGCACAAGATTGTCGACCTCAAGGCGCCCTCGTCCGGCGAGAGCGACCGCAACGACTTGCGGGTGCTGCTGAGCATGAACCAGAACGACGAGCTCAAGTTCGTCCTCGGCAGCCGCGCGGACTACGAGTGGGCGAAGGCGATGATTGAGAAGCACCGCCTCGACGAACGGCCGTACCCGCTGCTGTTCTCCTCCGTCTTCGACAAGCTTTCCCCCCAGCAGCTGGCGGAGTGGATCATCGCCGACCGGCTCAAGGTCCGGTTCCAGCTGCAGCAGCACAAGTACGTCTGGCCGCCCGACGCGCGCGGGGTGTAGCCCGCCGTCAGTCGTGGGTAGCGCCGATGAAGACGACGTAGACGGCGATCGCGACCACGGTGAGGAAGAGCACGAAGTCGACGCTGAGCGCGATCCACGCCGGTCGGTAGAAGACGCCGCGCGCGGGC
>JAYVRT010000127.1:0-2480 GCA_043776025.1 Archangiaceae bacterium
CCAGCCCGGTGTTCTACCTGCCGCAGATCTACTCCGGGACGTTCACCCCGTTCTACGCAGGGCAGCACTACCTGGGGGTCTTCGCGCTGACCCCGGGCCTGCCGGGCTACACGTGGATCACGTTGAACTTCGCCAACCTGCTCAACCTCTCCGACCCTTCCGGCGTCGCGCGCCTCGACGCGTTCTTCCGCGTGCTGAGCTACCTGCAGGTCGAGGCGTTTGGCTCGGTCGCGTACGGGATCAAAGGGGGCGAGTTCCACTTCGGGGGCAGCTTCCCGAGTGTGACGTTGCCGACGGGGACGGTCCCCGCGTTCTCGATTCCGTACCCGGTCGCCTCGGCGGGCGTGGGCCTGCGCCTGAGCATCTAGAAATAGTGAAGTGACGCGCCCGAGTGAGAAAGCCACAAAGGTGCTCTGCCCCTGAGCTACGGGCCCGTGAATTGGACCCGGCAGGATTCGAACCTGCGACCCCCATCGTGGAAGGATAGTGCGTGTAGGGCCTTCATCGGCCGGGCGCGTCGGAGGGGAGGACGGGCGCCGCCGCCGGTTCCTGACCGGAAGGCTGCACCTTCCACCGTCGGTGCAGCCACAGCCACTGCTCCGGGTACTCGCGGATCTTCGCCTCGATCATCGCGGTGAGCCGGGCGGTGTGGGCGGTGAGGTCGGCGTCGCGGTTCCCCGTTTGGGGCAGCGGCACCGGCCCTTGGACGAACATCTTCAGGCCCAAAGGCTCGCGCGCCGCGAGCACGACGTAGACCGGGGCACCGGTGCGCAGCGCCGCCAGCGACAGCGACGGCGTGGTCGAGGCGGGCCGGCCGAAGAAGGGCACGAACAGCCCGTGCTTCGCCGGGAGCACCTGGTCGATCAGCTGGACCACCGCCCTGCCCTGCTTGAGCGCGGCGAAGATCCCGCGCATCGCTCCGCGCTGGAGGATCAGGCCGACCCCGGCCCGCTGCCGCGCGGCGACCACCCGGGCGTTGAAGGCCCCTTTGAGCGGCCGGACGACGGCGCTGAAGGCGAAGCCCCGGCGGGCCATCACCTCGGCGAAGAGCTCCCAGCTGCCAAAGTGGGCGGAGGCGATCAGCACCGGCTGGCGGGCGTGGAGGCGGGCCTCGAGCGTCTGCCAGGCTTGGCCTTCGACGGCTTGGACCGCGCGCTGCAGCTGGGCCTCGGGGACGAGGTCGGAGCAGATCGACTCGACGGCAGCGAGCGCCATGTTGCGGTAGGCGGCGCGGGCGACGCGGCCGCGCTCGCCGGCGGATTTCTCGGGAAAGGCGTGGGCGAGGTTGTCGAGCGTCACTGCGCGGCGAACCCCCAGGGTCCAGGCGAGGAAGGCGAAGAGCCGGGCCAGCGCCTCGCGCATTGCCGCCGGCAGCGCCCTCAAGCCGCCGAGCGCGATCGCGGCGAACGCCGAGGCCAGCGGTCCGCCCGGGGTTGCCACCTGGACCGCGCGGCTCGCGTCGACGGGGCGCAAGGCTTCAGCGACGGCGGGTCAAGGGTCGAGCCGTTCGGGGATCGCCGCGTTTCGGCAGCGCGCGAGGCCAGACGCCGCCTCGGCCATCTTCGGGTTGAGCCGGAGCACGTCGTTGAACGAGTTGATCGCCGTCTGGCAGTCGCCCGCGGCCACCTGGCCGAGCCCGCGCCTCAACTTCTCGCGGATCTCCTGGATCTTCTTCTGCAGCGCGTCGGCGTCGGCGCGGGAGGTGGTGCCGGCCGGCACGTCGCGCAGGTAGATCTCCGACTCGTCGATATTGCCGACGTTGAACGAGGTCAGCGCCCGCGCCATGTAGTCACGGCCGCGGTTGTTGGTGCCCTCGTCGACGCCGCCGGGGTCCTTCAGTTCAGGCGGCTTCACCTCGGGGACCTTCACCACCACCGTCTCGGGGTCCTTCTTGATTGGATCCGGCGGAGGCACCAGCACCTGCAGTGGCTTGGGGTCGGCGCGGTTGACGAAAAAGAGGGCGCCGCCGCCGAGCAGCGCGAGCACCACCACCGCGGCGACGATCATCGGCGCGCTCGACTTCGGCGCGACGAGCAGGCTCTCGCCGCCGACCTGCTGCACGGTGGCGTTCGCGTTCGACGGGTTGATGCCGCCGATCGACATGTTGCTGGCGAGGGCGGACGCGGCGGGAGTTGCCAACGCTTGTGCCCGCGCGCCCTCGCCCACCAGGGTTCCGGTCCGAACGAAGGTCGCCTGCATCGTCGGGACATCGTTGAGCTTGGTCGGAGCGGCGTCGGGCCCGGGCATGTTCGCCCAGACGCCGGTGCCGGGCTTGCCCGCCTGGGTCGGCATCGCCTGCGCCAGTTGGTGGGCGAACGACATCATGTCGGGGAAGCGGGCGTCGCGATCCTTGGCGGTGGCCTTTTGAATCACCGACTCGACCTCGGGGAAGTCGAGCTCGTGCGCCACGGCGGTGAGCTTTGGCGTCGGCTGCACGACCTGGTTGCGCAAGATCTCGGTGATGGTGGTGCCGTCGAACG
>JAYVRT010000128.1:0-8133 GCA_043776025.1 Archangiaceae bacterium
AAAGGCTGGTTGCAGCGCGTGTAGGTCTTCCGCTGCGGGGGGTCGGCGGCGCTTCGACGCAGAGCGAAAAATGCCCGCCGTCACCGGCGAGGAACAGGCACCCGTGGCTGATCTTCTCGACGGTGGCGGCTTCCTCGCCGATGAGATCGTTGACGTGCACCAGCACCACTTCGCCGGCCTCCCCTTCGACGATCGCTCGATCGCCGCGGGTCTCGAGCACGGACAGCTTCTCGAGCTTGGTGGAGGCGAACTCGTGGTGCTCCTCGGCCCAGGCGGCCATCGAGAGCAACGCCGCGGCGACGAGGACATTCCTCATTCGTTCTTTGCTCCCGGGCACCCGCGCTTCAAGGTGTACTGGTAGTAGCCGATCTCGTCGCGCCAGAACTCGCCCTGGAACTTCCAGTAGTTCCAGTTCTCCGCCGGCATCTTCGGGCGGTAGAGCGTCTGGCCCTTGAGCACCCGGCTCTGGTCGATGCCCGCCTCGGCGAGCTCCTTCTCGGCCTTCGAGGTCTCGAAGCGAATGATCTCGCCCTGGTCGGCGAAGTACTTCACGTTGCGGTAGGCCTCGGCGAGGCGGTTCTTGGCGAAGCGGCCGGCGAGCTGCTCGAGGCCAGCGCGGTTCTGGTCGAGGTAGGTGACGAGCTCATTCGACAGCTTCGCCGCCCGCCAGCCCTGGTTGTCCTCGATCTGCCGCTTCTCGGCGTCGATCTGCTTGAGCATCGAGAACGCGCCCAGCATGCGCTCATTGGTCCGCACCCAGTTGGTCACCGGGGCCGGCACGGCGTCGGACTTCCCGTCGACGAGCTTGAAGTAGAAGATCGGGTCCTTGTCGGCGGCCTCGACGATCGGCTTGAGCTTGTCGGCCATCGGGGCGTACAGCTCGTCGTAGGCGGACAGCGCGGTCTTCGCCTCTTCGTAGAGGCAGCTGAAGTAGTAGGTCGTGCTCTTCAAGATCCACGACTCGGGCTGGAAGGCGCCGATGAACTGTGGCGCGTGGAGCGCCTGCAAGGAGCCGAGCGCGCCGCCGAGGTCGTCGTTCTGGAACCGGGCGAACCCGTTCTCGAACAGCGCCTGGTCCCAGTACTTGGAGAAGCGCGGGATCTTCTCGTAGGCGTCGACCGCCTTCTGGTACTCGCCGACCCCGTAGTGGGTGCGGCCCAGCCCGAGCAGGGACAGCTGCTGGGTGAGCACCAGGTCCTTCTGGTTGCGGGTGGTGATGCCGAGCACGTTCTCGAAGGCGCTGATCGCTCCCTGGGTCTGCGAGCCGCCCGGGTAGCGCGGGTCAACGAGCACGATGCCGAGCATGTACTGGCTCTTGGCGTAGACCGAGCTCTCCGGGGGCACCGCCTCGAAGAAGTCCTTCGCCTCGCCGTACTTGCTGCGGCGGTAGTCGATGGTGCCGATGAGGTAGTTGATCCGCGAGAGCACCTCGAGCGGCAGGGTCGCCCACTCATCGGCGTAGTTCTTCTCCAGCAGGTTGGGGATCAGGTCCTGATCACCCAGGGTCTCCTGCACGTTCACCAGCCCCTCGACCGCCTTCATGTAGAAGGGGTGCGACTTGCCCTGCTTCAAGATCACCGCGAAGTAGACGAACGCGGTGACCGGCAGGCCCTTCTTCGCGAAGGAGCTGGCGAGGTAGTACTCAGACTTCGAGCGGACCTCGGGGTCGGTGGCGCTGTTGTTGACCTCGTAGAACAGCGCCGCCGAGGTGTCGTAGTCGGCCGCGTTGTAGGCCGACAGCGCCTTGGTGTAGAGCCCGGCATCCTGCGCGAGGGCGGCCGGGGACAGCGCGAGAAGCAGGCAGGCAGCGAGTGAGCGCATCATGGTCTTGGTCAAAACAGGAATGAAGCGCCGAGGAAGAGGCTGAGGTTGTTGAGGACGTCGGACGACGGGGGCGGCGGCGGATTCCCCGGCGGCTGAATCAGGTTCTTCGCCAGCGGCAGGCCGGGCAGCGTCTCCTTGGTGTTGAAGCTCTTGACGTTGCAGCTGCTGCTGACGTTGACGGTGTTCAGGTCCTTGCCACCGTTGGCCGCGTTGTTGAGCGCGGTGAGGTCGTCGCGGCCGCAGCCGTTCACCGAGTCGACCTTGGCGGTGTAGATCACGTCGCGGAACTCGAGGCGGATCGCGAAGCGCTTGCCCAGCTGAAGCCGGAAGCCGCCACCCAGGCCGCCGAGGAAGCGCAGGCCGGTGTCGCCGAAGGTCGCCGGGCCGGCCGCGTTGTCTGGCTTGAGCTGGTGGCGGGTGCCGCCGATGCCGGCGCCGCCCGAGAGCACCAGCGAGAAGTGGGCGAGGTTGTTCTCGTACCAAGCGAACTTGCCGTAGAACGGAGTGACCTCGACGCCGAGCAGCGCGCCCCAGACGTTGAGCAGCGAGGTGGCCGCCTGCGCCTCCTCGTTGACCTTGTTGACCAGCTCGGTGTTGAAGCCCGACTCGGTCGAGATGTAGTTGTAGAAGCCGGAGATCTGGAAGCCGAAGTTCTCCTGCAGGTGCCAGACGAAGCCGAGGCCCACGCCGAAGTGCTGGGTGAACTTCCCGTTCACCTGGACCTGCGCCGGGAAGAGGATCACCTCGCGCCGGCCAGAGTCGGAGTACGCCTTCTGTTCGACGATGTGGACGGCGACGTTCGGGTTGTAGAGCGGCGCGCCCGAGACGAGCTTCTGGGTGTCGGCGTTGCTGCCGGCGGCGGGCGCAGCCGGAGTCACCACCCCGGTCGGCGCGGGATCCTTCTTCTCTTCCGCTGGCTTCTTCGAGGCGTCCGCCGGAGGCGTCTTCGCGCCCGGGTTCGGATCCTCTTCTTCGTCGTCGGCAGGCGTCGCGCTCTTCGCCTGCGCGATCGGCGCGTCGGCGCTGACCACCGGCGTCACTTCCCGCCCGAAGGCCAGGGCCGCCCAGAGGACTGCCGCAATCAGGATCATCGTTCTCATGGTGGTCTTTGGATCCGGTTAGAAGATGAACGCGTAGCCGACGTCGATCTGAACGAGGTTGGTGATCCCGGGGCTCGCGACGAGATTGCCGTTGCCGGTTGGGTTGCTCGGGTTCTGCGCCGCGGCGCGGTTGACGTTCTCGTAGCGCGAATCGAGCCAGCTGTAGTCGCGGAACTCGAGCTTGAGCGCGTGGCGCCCGCTGACGAAGATCCGAAAGCCGAGCGCGAGGCTCACCAGCGGCCCGACCTTGTCTTCCTCGAAGAACGGCGAGGGCCCGGACTTGTAGTCCGGCTGGGTCGAGTCGCTGTAGTTCTGGCACTTCTTGAACGGTTGGTTGCAGATCAGCAGCGACTCGCGGTGGAGCAGCGCCACGCCGCCGCCGGCCCAGAGGTACGCCTGGAAGTGCACCGGCAGCTCGGCCATCAGCGAGATCTTCCCGTACAGCGGCTGCCAACGAACCCCGGCGATGGCGTTGAAGCCCATTTGCCACAGGTCGTTCAAGTCGGCCGTCTTCGTCGCGTAGAGGCCGGGGTTGGCCGCGAAGTCGAGCGCCATCTTGTCGGCCAGCCCGGTGTGGTGGCTGTACGCGTAGGCGACCCGAACCTCGACCGCGAGCGTGTCGATGAAGTTGTACGCGCCCGAGACGGTGAAGTTGTAGTGGTCGGTGAGCCGCGGAAGCATCGAGAAGCCGACGTTCAGGCCCGCCTCGAAGTGGCCGTCGACGTTGAAGAGGCGGTTGCGAACCACCACCTTCTCGACGAGCTCGTCGTCATCGGCAAATGCCGCGGAAGCGGACAGCGCAATCAGGAGGCAACCGGTAAGCCGAAGCATTTTCATAGGAGAAAATCGCACCTCGTCACGGACAGCTGTTCTGGAAGGTGGCCTGCACGTCGTAACAAACTTCGATGGCACTCAAGGAATCCGGCACCGAGGTGCCGTCGAAACGAATCACGTTGCGCAGCGAAGTGCCGTCGCACTTCACGTAGCGGGCCTGGTTGGCGGTGTCGGCGAGGTTGACGTCGAGCTTCTTCGCGCAGCGGCCTTCGCGGCAGAACAGCCCGCTGGGGCAGTTGCCGTCGACCTGGCAGGTCGCCGCGGTGGGCGCGGAGACGTAGAGCTCGACCCCGGTCGCCCTGCCCTGCATCGGCCGAAGATCCGGGCCGCGCGCGAGGCGGAACTCCTTGCGCAGGCCCGACGCGGCGTAGCCGAGCGAGGCGAGCGCGCCGGAGAACCCCGCGTCGTTGGTGCCAGCGTCGGCGCTGTCGCCGGAGCAGATGCTCACCGCCACGCCCCCGGTGTCCGCGGCGACCTTGAGGTAGCGGCTTCCGTAGTAGGCGACCTCCATCCCGCTGTCGGCGAGCGCGGCGTTGCTGCCCGTCTTCGGGCACGGAGCGCCGGACGCCGCGGTGCAGCAGCCGATGTGCTGGGTGAGGTCTCCGAACTGGCCGGGCACGCCCGAGTCGGGATCTCCGTCGGTGGCGACGACCGCCGCGAGCGCGACCAGATCGGCGTTCCCATAGCCTTTGTACGTCTCGAGGAAGCGGGTGAAGTACGCCGTCGAGCCGTAGGCGTTGGGGCCCGCCAACGACGTGTCCGAGGCGCAGCGGCAGCCCGGGTCGGCGGTGCACACCGGCTGGCTCACCAACGGGTTGCAGGACGAATCGTCTTCGTCGCTGACGACGATCACGTAGAGCGCCGCCTCGGGGCGGATGAACTTCGCCGACGCCGGCGTCGCCTGGTTCGCCGGGTTGGTCAGCGCGAGGTAGGCCGCGAGCAACCCGCGCTCCTGTGCGCTCCCGGCGATCCCCACCTGGCCGACGATCTGGTTGAACGCCGAGGCCGCGGTGGCGGTACTGGCGGCGACGGTGGTGCTGGTGTTGCACAGGGTCCCGCTCGGCATCTGGGGCACGCACCCGATGTAGTCACCCGAGAGCGCGCCAAGCGTCCACGGCCTCAAGATGCCGCGGGTCAGCGGATCGTCGGTGTCGGTGGTGACGACCGCGATGTGAAAGTCGATCGGCGGGTTGGCGGAGACGAGCTGGTTGATGAAGCCGTTAAAGCTGGCCGCAAGGCGCGCCTGCTTCGGGGCCATCGAGCCGGAGCTGTCGATCACCCAGAGGATGTCGACCTTGCGCACCGACAGCTGTTGGAAGACGTCGCACTGGTGCGGGGTGTTGATCGCGAAGTTCCCGGTGTCCATCCGAGGGTCGGTGAGCACCTTCGCCGCCGCGGTGTCCACCTGCGCCGCTCCGGGGACGACGGTGAACGGCTCGACGATCTTGCGGGTGCGCGTGCGGTCCTGGCACGCGGTCAGCGCGGGCAGAACCAGCAGGACAAAAAGAGCCACTCCACGCATTTTGAGCCGCGCGTGCCTAGCAGCGGGTCGCTGCTTAGACAACGGTTTTGTCGCCTTATCTCAGGGAGTTGGGCACGCAGACCTGCACCGACTTGTTGGTGACGTCCTTCACGGTGTCGCAGCCCCAATCCGTGGGGCAGCCCGTGTCGGCGGTGCAGGCCTGGGTGCAGATCGGCCCAGAGTCTTTGCGGATACACAGCCCACCTGCGCAGGCTGCCGGCCCAAAAGCGCAATCGGCGCCTGGCTGTCCCCCACCCTCGGGGAAGCAGACGTCGATCTCGCCTGATGCATTTTGTAGCTGCGCCTTGCGGCACATGAAGCCCGACGGGCAGCTGCCCCCGTTGGCACAGGTGAGGCTGCAGACCCGGGCGGTGCCCAGGTCGAGGCAGGTCCCCGTCTGGCACGGCGGCCGGCCGGGGGTGCAGTCGTCGCCGAACAGCCCGCCCAGCGGCGCACAGACGCCGGCGCCGGACTTGGGGCCGTCGGGGTTGCGCTTGTCGCTCGAGCAGTCGAAGCCGTCGGGCGTGGCGTCGCAGCAGCGGTAGCGGGTGTCGGCGCACTGGCTGTCCTTGCTGCAGGGGAGGCTGCAGATCGAGCTGTTGCCCGCCTTGAGGCAGACCCCGGCGACACAATCCTGCGCACCGTTGGCGCTGCAGTCGTCGCCCAACCGCTTCAGCCCCGACTTGCAGGTCCCCCGCTGGGGGATGCAGTAGCTCTTCATCGCCCCCGAGGTGTCCGCGACCATCTTGCAGACGAAGCCGGGGCCGAAGCTGCGCAGGCAGGCGCTGTCGTCCGAGCACGGAGTCGCGCAGAACGCCTCGCCCTTGAAGGGGCAGCTGGGGCAGTTGTTGACGAGGCAGCGGTTCTCCGGGTGCGCGCCCTTGCGGCAGTCGTCGTTGTCGACACAGGGGCTGCACTCGCGGCCGTCGGTCGACGGCGCGCACACCTCGGCGGCGCAGGTCTGGCCCAGACCGCACTGGCGCAGCTGAGTGACCTCGTCAGCGGGGGCGGCGTTGCAGTAGCCCTTGCAGGTGTTGGAGTTGGGGACGCACTGAAACGGGCCGACGACGTTGGGATCATCGCTCTGGCCGATGTTGGTGCAGGAAAAGCCGCTGGGGCACTCGGGGTTCTGCGCGCTCAGAAGCTTCTCGGGGATGCAGTCCACCATCGGGCAGAGATTCTTCTTCGGGTTGCAGTCGCGGCCGCAGAAGGTCTCGCCAGAGACGACGTTGCGGACGCAGACGTCGAACGGGCCGCCACACTCGTCGTCGCCCCGGCAGGCAGCGCACAGCTCTTTGCCGAAGTTGCAGGACCCGGTGCTCGGCACGCACTGCTTGACCAGCGCGTTGTCCTTCCCCACGGGGATCTGCTGGCATTCGAAGCCAAGCGGGCACGCGTCGTTGGTGCCGCAGGGAGCGGTGCAGAACCGCTCGAGCGAGCCGATGGCGGTGAAGCACGCTCCGCCGCCCGGGCACTGCAGCGCGTCCTGGCAGGGAGAGCAAAGCGTCCGGTCGACCTTGATGTAGCAGTGGCCGGTGGCGGGGTTGCAGGTGTGGCCCGCCGGACAGTCGGCGGTGACCTTGCAGCCGGCGATCTTCTGGCAGATCTTCCCGTAGCGCCCCGCCGCCTGGCAGAGGAACCCGCTGGGGCACTGGGGATCATCGGTGCAGGTCTGGGTGCAGACGCCCGACGCCGAGTCGAGCCCGACGCACAGGTCGCTGGCGCAGACCGCCAGCGCGACGCCGGTGGGGTCGCACGCCTCGCCCAGGGCAAGGGTGGTGGTCCGCGTGCCCCCGCATCCGACCAGGGTCCCGCTGACCAACAACGCCGCCCAGAGGCCCGCGCGCATGAACGCCGGCTACTTCTTGCCTGCCGAAGCCTTGTGCGCGGCGCGGGTGGCGACCTTCACCGACGGCTTGACGATCACGATGCCGTTGTTGTGGCCGGCGACGCCGCCCTTCACCAGCAGCAGGCCCTTCTCGGCGATCACTTCGATCACCTGCAGGTTCTGAGTGGTGTTGTTCTCGACGCCGTAGTGACCCGGCAGCTTCTTGTTCGGGTAGACGCGGCCGGGAGTCTTGCGCTGTCCGATCGCGCCGGGGTGACGGCGGTACTCGTGGGTTCCGTGGGTCTGGCCGAAGCCGAGGAAGCTCCAGCGCTTGACGACGCCCTGGTAGCCACGACCCTTGGTGACGCCGGTGACATCGACCAGCTCGCCCTTGGTGAACAGGTCCGGCTTCACCGTGGCGCCGAGCTCGAACTTCGCCGCCTCGGCGACGTCGACGCGGAACTCCTTGAGGAACTTGCGCGGGGTCGAGCCGGCCTTCTTGAAGTGGCCGATCGCGGCCTTGGTCATCCGCTTCTCCTTCACCTCGCCAAAGCCGAGCGTGACCGCCGAGTACTTGTCCTTCTCGGGGGTCCGCTTGCCGACGACGGTGCAGGAGGTGGTGTCGATGACGGTGACCGGAACGGCCATCCCCTCGTCGTCAAACACCGTGGTCATCCCAATCTTCTTACCGATCAAACCCTTCATGGTTTCTTCCTTGGTTGCAGCGCGCACATGGCCCAAAAGCCAGCGGTGCGGTCCGGGACATCCGGAGGGCCGCGGCTCGTAGCAGCCCGTCGCCCCGAACGCAATCGCAAGGGCCCTACCGGCTCTTGACCGGGGGCGTCAGGTCGTCGGGCAGCAGCACCCGCACGTCCCAGAGGCAGTCCTTCTCCGGGCTCTGGGTGATGTCGAGCTTGCCGACCCAGGGCAGTTCGGCGAGGTCAGCCGCGACCAGCTCGGCGCCCTTCTTCCCGCGCTCGGCCTCGCGGGTGCAGTACTGGATCGCGCCCTTCTTCACGTCGTCG
>JAYVRT010000129.1:0-2476 GCA_043776025.1 Archangiaceae bacterium
ACGTCGAACGCGTCGCCGCCCTCGAGGAGGCTGAAGGCGTGGAGCGGCAGCCTCTTCCCGCTCGCCGGGTCGAGCGGCGCCACCTCCGGCCGGTCTGCGTCGAAGCTGTCCATCGCGGGCGCTGAGCCTATCGCGGCGTTCGAATACAATCGCGGGCATGAGCTCCTCCGTCGCCGCGTACCTCGCGCGCCTGCGCCCGTCTCACCGTGCAGCGCTGAAGCGGCTGCGCCAGGCGATCCGCGCCGCCGCTCCGAAGGCCGAGGAGTGCATCAGCTACGGCATCCCGTCGTACAAGGTGAACGGACGGATGCTCGTCTCCTTCGGCGACGCGACGAACCACTGCGCCTTCTACCCGGGCGCCTGGCCGCTGCAGGCGCACGCCGCGGAGGTCGCGGGCTACGCCCTGAGCACGGGGACGATTCGCTTCCCGCCCGAGCGCCCGCTGCCCGCCACGCTGGTGCGCCGCCTCGTCCGCACCCGGCTCGCGCAGCGCGCCGAAGAAGCCGCGATCAAATCGAGTTCGGGTGCTCGGGGTGCTCGGTCACCGAAGGGGCGTCGTCGCGCGACTTGAGCATGAACCCCTCGGCGCTGAAGAAGCTCGAGTCATCGACGGAGCTGGTGACGATGACGACGGTGCTGGCGCGCAGTTGGTCCGCGGCCACGCGCAAGTAGCCGTAGCCCTCGTCGATCGGCAGCTCGGACCGCGCGACACACGGGTACGACAGCGGGATGAAGACCTGCCACATCAGCAGCGTCACCCAGGTGAGCGGCACCTGCGGGTAGCAGAGGATCTTCCGGCCGGTCGAGGTGTAGTCGCCGAACCAGGCGGAGGTCGCTCCCGCGGGGGTGAAGTGAAAGCTCCCCACGACCTCGAGGCCGGACTCGCGGGTGGTGGAGATGACGCCTTCCTTCACCGTCACGCCCTCGGGCATCGCCTTCTGCAGAATCTTCACCGACTTCGACATCGAGGTGGCGGCGCCCGGCTCGAGCGTGGCGAAGGTGGAGGCCATCGCCTTCTTGAACGCCTCGGATTGTTCGCGCGTCGCCGAGAGCTCTCCGTACGGCTCGAACTTGAAGTTCTCCGCGTGGGCGCGGGGCTTGAGCGTGGCGCAGCCGGTGGCCGCGGTGGCGAGGGCGAGCAGCAGCGGAAGCCGCGCGGCGAAGGTCTGGGTGACAGCGGCCATTGGGCACTCTCGAAGAAGAGGAGGCGGCGGTTCTGGCTTCAACGACCGGCGAACACAAGTGGATGGTGCAGCCGTGGCCCGTGCCGCAGCGTCGTCCCGCGGCGGGTGCGGCGGGCGATCGAGCGCGGCGCGAAGCTCACCTTCGACCCCAACCACCACTGGGGCCTCTGGCCGCAGATGGACAAGCGGCTGGCCGGGATCCGCCGGCGCAGCGCAGCTCACGCCAGCAGCGCTTCGAGCTTGTCGAACGACCCCGTCCAACCCTGGGTCATGCCGTTGCGGCCCTTGACGAAGGTCTCGACCTCTTCGGGGGTAGAAGCAGCCTCGGGCTCCCACGAGACGGTGACGCGGGTCTGATCAACCCCTTCCTCGGCGAAGATGACGGTGGTGACCATCATCTCGGGCCAGGTGGGCGACATCGGGTGGCGGGCGGGCTGCCCCTTCTCGTCGCAGAACTGCTGCGTGTAGACGAGGCGGTCGGGCTGAATCTCGCGGTACTGCACGCGGCCGTGCATCTTCGAGCCGTTGGGCCACGTCATCTGGTGAAAGGCCTCGCCGCCGGTGCGGATGTCGGCGCGGATGAACTCCATCGTGGCGCCGGTCGGTGGCAGCCAGCGCGCGAAGTGCTCGGGCTTCGTCCACAGCTCGAACATCTGCTGACGCGAGCAGGGGAACGAGCGGTTGATGACGAAGCGTTTCTTGCCGGACGCGCGCTCGCTGAGGAACTCACCCAGGCGATCCCACGTCGACTCACCGCTCGCGCGCTTGACGATCTTGCGCAGTTCGTCGGCGGCCTCGACCGACGGAGCGGTCATCGTCATCTCCAGCTTCGTAGCGTGAGGCGTCTCGGTGAACGTAACGACGACCCGAAACAGCGGCGGGGCGTCGTCGGTGCCTCCGTGGTCGTAGACGAGGCGCCGGTAGGGCTCGACCTCGAAGTACCTGGTCACGTTCGGGTAGTCGACGCCGTCGGGGCCGTGCATCGTGTAGCGCCAGCTGCCGCCGACGCGCAGGTCCTTGCTGTGGGTCGTGATGGTGAAGCCGCGCGGGCCCCACCACTGCGCCACCTGCTTTTCGTCGGTCCAGGCGTCCCAGACGGCGCTGACCGGGGCCTCGTACAGGCGGGTCAGCTTCAGCTCGTTCGTTCTATTTCTTGTGGCCATCGGGTCGTCCTTTGCGTTGGGGCTTAGGGGGCACTGCCTTCAGGTATTCGCCGAGCCGGTCGAGGCTCTCTTCCCAGTAGACGCGGTACTGCTCCATCCACTCGGAGGCGTCTTTCAGCGCCGGGGCGT
>JAYVRT010000130.1:0-2475 GCA_043776025.1 Archangiaceae bacterium
TGAGGATCTTGTCCTTCTCCTGCTGGGCGACGCAGCCGCCGACACCGATGATCGCGCCGCGCTGGGTCTTCACCTGGCGGTAGCGGCCGAGCGCCGAGAGCATCTTGTCCTCGGCCTTCTCCCGGATCGCACAGCTGTTGAGGATGATCAGATCCGCGTCTTCCGCCACCGGGGTCGGCCGGTACTCCAGCGCGGCGAGGACCTCACCCATCCGGTGGGTGTCGTTGACGTTCATCTGACAGCCGAACGTGTGGATGAAATAGCGCTTCGTCATGGGGCTTACGCGGCTCAGCGGGGCCTTATCAGGCTTTCTGAAGCGTCACGCAAGGCGACCAGGGCGTCTTGCTGCGCCTTGAAGAGGTCCCACGTCGCCTGGCCGTAGAGCTCGACGAAGTCGCGGTCGTCGATCGGCTCGGCCAGCTTCTGCTGTTGCTTCACCTCGCGCTCCGCCGACTTCGCAGTGGCCTTCGCGAGCCGGACCCGGAGCACCCGCGGTTGGCAGAACGTGTTCACCGCAGCGCTGACCCGGGCCAGCTCGTCGGCGGCCATCCCGACCTCTTTGAGCGCGTCGGCTGGCGGCCGCCCCTGGGTCTCCAGCCGCCGCAAGGCAATGAACTGCTCGAGCGCGGCAGGGGTCACCGGGCGGTAGGCCAGCTTCACCGTCTTCGCGTCTCTCATGGGGTGGGCGCCTCGGTGGAGCCGGCGATCAGCGCACAGGCCGGCGCCTCGTCCTTGCTCGCCGCGACACCCGGCGCGGCGCAAAGCGCGCGGTAGTGGTCGATCACCCCGCGGCAGTCGCTGCCCGAGGCGACCGCCAGCTCCTCCTTGCAGCCGTCGACGAGCAGCTGAACCACCCGGGCGTTCGCCTGGGCGTCGGTGAGCCGCTTCATCGCCCACCCGATCTCCGGCGTGAGCTGAATCGCCTGGACCAGCGGGCGGCGGACGGCGGCGAAGTCCTTCATCGACTTGCAGACCTGAGACGCCCGCCCGAGCAGGCGGCGGACGTAGATCCGGAAGATCTCCGCGGTCTCCTCCGCGTCCTGGGCGACCGCGTGGTGAACGGCGATCCGATCGATGCTGCGGGCGACGCGCTCGAGGGCGTGGCAGTCCTTGCTCTGCGAGAGCGCGCTGACGATCGCGACCACTGCGTTGCGGTGCGTCTCGTCCAGCCCGTCGGCGCTCTTCGAGCGCAGCTCCTGCGTCAGGGACTCCTCGAGCATCAACGTCGCCTTCGAGTTGTAGTCGTCGTCGTCGACAAACTCCTGCAGCAGCGCGTAGCCGACGAGGCGCTTGTCGGGGTTGGCGGGATCGGTCGCGAGCACGCTCGTCTCGAAGAAGGCGCGGTACTTGTCGGCGCGCTGGGCCCGCTCGAACTCCCGCGACCAGCGCGCCTGATCCACGCTCGACTGCTGGTCCTGCTGGAGGCGGTTGATGTGGCTCTGGTAGGCGTTGACGAGCATCCCCGCGACCGCCACCACCCCCACGAGGCTCGAGGAGATCAGCGTCCAGCGGGAGGTGTTCCGCTTCCGGTCCCGGGCGTACTGCAGCACCTGCTCGACGGCCTTCAGCCGCTCGACCTCGTCCGGCGAGGCGCTCTTCATCAGGGCGATCGGGTCAGCAGCCTCGATTGCCTTCTCGATCGCAGCAGGATCGTTCGTCATTGCCGCAACGTGGCCCAACTTTTCCGTGGCGGCAACGGCGGCGAAGCTACACTTGCCCCCGTGAGTGGCTGTCCCCCGGCGGAGAAGCTCGAGGCGTTTTCGCGCGGACTTCTTCCCGCAGCCGAGCGCGACCTGGTCGCGACCCACGTCGCCACCTGCTCGAGCTGCGGCTCGAAGCTGGGCACGGCGCTGTTCGACTCACCCCTGCCCTCGCACCGGCGGATCTCCAACGATCTGCTCGCCAGCGTGGACATCAAGGAGCACACCCGGGACCTCGGGGTCGCCGACACCGAGATCACCAGCGGAGAGCGGCGGGACCCGACCCCCGGGGCCGCCCCGACCTACGCCCGGGGAAGCACGCTCGCCCGCTACGTCATCCTCGAGCAGCTGGCCAAGGGCGGCATGGGCGAGGTCTACGCCGCGTATGATCCCGACCTCGACCGCAAGGTGGCGATCAAGCTGCTCCGCTCGGACTTTCGCGGCTCGTCCAACGCCAACGAGATGCGGCTGCGGCTGCTGCGCGAGGCCCAGGCGATGGCGCGCCTGTCGCACCCCAACGTCGTCACCGTGCACGACGTCGGGCTGGTCGGCGACCAGGTCTTCGTCGCGATGGAGTTCATCGAGGGGCAGACGCTGACCCAATGGCTCAAGAGCCAGCCGCGCAGCTGGGCGCAGATCCTCGACATCTACCTCTACGCCGGGCGGGGGCTGGCGGCGGCACACGCGGTCGGCCTCACCCACCGTGACTTCAAGCCGGACAACGTCGTCGTCGGCAAGGACATGCGGGTCCGGGTGATGGACTTCGGCCTCGCCC
>JAYVRT010000131.1:0-8126 GCA_043776025.1 Archangiaceae bacterium
CATCTTGAAGACCGGGCCGCTCATCTCGTTCATCTTCTCGAGCTTGGCCTTGAGCTCTTCCGCGTTCGTCACCATCGAGCGGAACTTGAGCATGTTGAACGGCTTGCCGTGGATCCCCACCCGGACCTGCTTGAAGAACACCGGGCCGCGCGAGCTGAACTTGATGATCACCGCCACGCCGGCGAACAGCGGCAGCAGCACCCAGAGCGCCACCGCGGAGGAGACGATGTCGAACAGCCGCTTGAGCGCCATCTGGCTCGGCTTCACGTCCACCGAGACGTAGTGCAGGTACCCGTCGACGATCGCCTTGCTCGCCACCGGGCGGGCGCGATCGAGGCGAAAGCTGTAGGCCGGCAGCGCGAAGGGGATCCCGAACTTCTCGCAGGTCTTGATCGCCTGCTGCATCGCCTCGGCGTAGCGCAGGTTGCTGCCGGCGACGTAGACCTCGCTCACCGGCACAGTGCGCAGGATGTTGTCGAGCTCGCTCGCAGTGCCGAGGAACGAAGCCCGAAGGTTGTCGGGCCGGTTCTCGTCGTCGAAGCGGAGAAAGCCCACCACCTTCCGGCGGCCGCGCTTGATCAGGTCCTCGGCGGTGATCCGCCCCATCGGGCCGGTGCCGATGATCAGCACCTCATCGAGCGGGCCTTCGCGCTCGGAGAGGTGTCGGAAGATCACCAGCCGCAGCAGCAGGCAGATGGTCCAGAGCGTGACGAGGAACTGGGGCACGCGGGGGAGGGAGACCGAGGTGTCCGGCACCACCAGGCTCACCAGTGCGAGCACCGTGGTCACCGCGAGCACGAGGATGCTGACGAGGGCGACGTCGTCCATCACCTCGCGGTCTGCGGCCGGGTCGTAGTGACGCAGGGCCGTGCTGGTGATCAGCCAGACCGCGGTCGCAGCGACCCCGAACCAGACCAACTCCACACCCGCCAGCTGACGTCCGGACCACAGTGTGGCGAGAACCACCGACGCGAGCAGCCACATCAGGTCCGCCGCGAGGTTCAGCTTCGCAGTGATTCCCGGTGCCAGTGTGCCCAGCAGTGAGTTCATGACAGTGCGCTTCGCAAACGGTAGGCCACGGGCTGCAGCATTATCTGCGCTAACAGTAGGATGTTGTGCGCATTCGTATCTTACCAGAAGCACACAGCTTTTCCATGTTGCTGTTTTTGCGTTCAGGTCCGGCGCTGGGCGAGCGCGAGCACCTTCGCCAGGGCCGAGTTTTCGTCCCGGCGCAGCTGATCGAGCCTCGAGTAGGTGCGGTGCATCAGGGGCCCGAAGAACGACGGAGACGGGATGATCGCCTCGCGGGTCATCACCTGAATCGGATCCCACCGGGTCTTGGAGACGTCGCTGCCGGGCGAGAGGTTGACCACCGCGAACTTGTTGGCGATCGCCCACTTCAACGCCTCGGCGACGGTGGTGGTCATCACGCTGTATTTGCCCCAGTCGGGGTCGAAGCCGGAGAAGTAGAGGTAGAGCGCGTCGCCGGCGACGAAGGCGAGCCGGGTCGCGACGACCTTGCCACCAATCTGCAGCTGGAAGATCCGCGCCGCGGCGGCCCGGGCGCTGTGGTGCAGATAGTCGCGCAGAAACTCCCGCGCGTGGCCGGACTCGAAGACGTCGCGGTGGCTGATGGTGTCGGTGACCTGCGCGCGGGCTGCGTGCAGACGCAAGAAGTGGTCGAGCCCGGCGTCCATCTGCTCGGGCGCGGTGAGGACCTTGAACTCGAACTCGAGGCTGTCGCGCTTGAGCGAGTTGTAACACTTGCGCAGCGACTCCTTGACGTTGCGCCCCAGCCCCGCCTTGAACGTCTCCCAATCGGCCGGCAGCTGCAGCAGGTAGTCGGGCACCTCTCGACCCCACTCCACGTGGGCCCGCTGGCCGACGACCCGAAAGGCGTCGCTCGCCTGGCGAACGCCGCCCATCAAGAGCCAATCCCATTCGCGGCCGTGGCGCTCGAGGTGCTCGAGCAGCGCATCGGTGACTGCCGCTTCGTCCTCGGGGGCGCAGACGATGCCCCGCACTTCGGTGACGTTGGGGTCGGCGCCGAGGAACTGGAGCATCCGCGCCCGCAGCGGGCCGATCGCCGGGCGCTCGGTGAGCATCATCGGCGCGACGCCACGCAGCTGCCCCTGCCGATCGCGCAGGGCGAACAGCCGCAGCGAGTCTTTGACGACGGTGCGCGCTTCCCTGAAGTGTTGCCACCAGATCCGGTTCCACAGCGGGCCGGTGAAGGGCAGCCGCGGGCGCGTCTGCTGATCGAGCAGCTCCCACTCACGCTCGAGGGGGTCGAAGGCGTCGACCGACTCGACGGTGAGGATCAAACCACCCTCAGCAGGGTGCGGGCGAAGACCTTGAGGGCGAGGAAGTCGGCGCGCCCCCACGTCTCGCGGTACTTCGCGTGCATCACCCGGTAGCTCTCGACGATCTTCTCGTCGCCGGCGCGGGAGTGCATCAGCGACGGCCCGATGCGGTAGTTGAGGGCCACCTCGTCGAAGAAGAAGGCGCCAAACCGGCGCATCGCCCGCGCGTAGAAATCGACGTCTTCGACCAGCAGGATATCGGGGTTGAAGCCGTCGAGCGCGACGACACACTCGCGCCGAATCAAGCAGGTGGAGCACACGATCATCGTCGGCTCGAAGAACATCCGCGCTCCGAACGCCAACCGCGTGCCGAACCGCCCCGACAGCCTTGCCCGCCGGGCGGCGTCGGCGAAGTACTCGCGCTCGTGCTCCACCGAGTGGGCCACCGAGTTGCCGAAGGGCTCGACCCGGCCAAAGACCACCCCGACGCCGGGGTGCTGGGCGAAGAGGTCGACGATGCGCCGGTAGTGGCCGATGGGCACCAGGTCGTCGTCATCGAGGAAGTGGCAGAATTTGCCGGTGGCCTTCGGCCAGCCGAGGTTGCGCACCACGCCCGGCTTGCCGCCGGTGGGCGAAGGGTTCTTCAGGTAGGTGACGCGCGGGTCGGCGAGCGACGCCACCGCCTTCTCCGCGCTGCCCTCGGGGCTGTCGTCGACGACGATCACCTCGACCTGCACCCGGTCCTGCACCAGGACGCTGCCGATGGTCTCCTTGAGGAGCTCGGGGCGGCGGAAGGTTGGGATGATCACCGAGACGTCGACAGACATGGCGCACCAGATAACGCATGGCCCTTTGCCCTGCCAGCGTGTAACACCCGCCGCCAGTGGCCCGCGCACGACAGAGGCTGAAGCTGGGCGAAGTCCCGATCGACGTGCTCACCTTCGCCGGAGCGCTGGATGCGATCGAGGCGCTCGTCGCCGCGCGAGCGGGCGGCTACGTGGTGACCCCGAACATCGACCACGTGGTGCTCGCCGACGCCAATGCTGCGTTCGCCGACTCGTACCGCACGGCCTCGCTCTCGCTGGTCGACGGCCAGCCGCTGGTCTGGGCGAGCCCGATGCTGGGGATCCAGCTGCCAGAGAAGATCAGCGGGGCGGATCTGATCCTCCCGCTGATGGAACGCGCGGCGCAGCGCAAGTGGCGCGTCTACCTGATGGGCGCGGGCGAGGGCGTCGCCGAGCTCGCCGCCGCCGAGCTGAAGAAGCGGTACGGCACCGACGTCGTCGGCTGCGATGCGCCGCGGGTCTCGGTGGACCCCGACGCGAAGGAGAACGCCGCGCCGCTGAAGAAGATCCAGGAGGCCAAGCCGGACCTGATCCTCGTCGCGCTCGGGGCGCCGAAGCAGGAAATCTGGATGCACCGCTGCCTGCCGCAGTATTCGCCGGCGGTGGCGCTCGGCATCGGGGCCGGGCTCGACTTCATCGCCGGCACGGTGAAGCGCGCGCCCTCCTGGGTCTCGAAGGCGGGGCTGGAGTGGGCCTACCGCCTCTCGCGCGAGCCACGCCGGCTCTGGCGCCGGTACCTCGTCGACGATCCCAAGTTCCTCCTCATCCTCGCGCGCACCCTCAAGCGGCCTTTGTCCGAGCGGGTCTACGATCACGTATGAGGGCGGTGCTTCAGCGGGTGCTCGAGGCGAAGGTCGAGGTCGAGGGGAAGATCGTCGGGCAGATCGGCCCTGGGCTGCTGGTCTTCCTCGGCGTCGGCCAGGGCGACACCGAGAAGGACCTGGAGTGGATGGTCGCCAAGGTCAGCCAACTGCGAATCTTCGAGGACGAGGCGGGGAAGATGAACCGCTCGGTGCTGGACGTGACCCAAGCGATGCTGGCGGTCAGCCAGTTCACCTTGTTCGCCGACACCCAGAAGGGCCGCCGCCCGAGCTTCATCGAGGCGATGGCCCCCGAGCCGGCGAAGGCGCTCTACCTGCAGTTCTGCGAGCGCTCCCGCGCGCTGGGGTTGACCGTCGCCGAGGGCGTCTTCGCCGCGTCGATGAAGGTCGGGCTGGTCAACGACGGGCCGGTGACGATCTGGCTCGATTCGCAGCGGGGCTGATTCTGAAGGTAGTCTGCGCGCTCCTCGGAGGCATGACCCGGATGATTCGACTCTCACAGGCAGCGGTGCTCCTCGTGCTGGTGGCCGCCTGCTCCGGCGGCGCGACCAACGGCGGCGGGGGTGGGTCCGGCGGCGGGTCTGGCGGAGCTGGCGGCGCTGCGGGCGGCGGCACGGGCGGGAGCGGCGGTGGGGCCGGTGGCGGCAGCGGCGGCGCGGGTGGCGGGAGCCTCGGCGGCGGCGCCGGCGGTTCTGGCGGCGGCTTTGCCGGGGACGCGGGGAGCTTCGCCTGTGACATCGCTCCGGTGGTGCAGCGGCGCTGTCTCGACTGCCACACCAACCCGGTGCAGTTCGGCGCACCGATGCCGCTGGTGACCTGGGCCGACACCCAGGCGCAGAGCGCGCGGGTCCCGGGGCAGAAGATCTACCAGCGGATGGCGGCGCGGGTGGTGGACGCGGTGGCGCCGATGCCGCAGCCGCCCAACCCGCTGCTCTCGGCGGGCGAGGTGACGGCTTTTGCGAACTGGGCCGCCGCGGGTGCGCCGCAGGGAAACCCGGCGACCTGCCCGGTGAGCGACGCAGGCGTCGTCGACGCCGGCAACCCCGACGAGTGCCCGGCCGGCTCGACCGAGCTGAAGATCACCGCGCCGGCGTTTCCGATCTCACCGGCAATGGACCTCTACGAGTGCTTCGCGCAGACGATCAGCCTCCCGGGCAAGCGCCACATGATCAAGGCGACCAAGGTGATCGGCGACGCGCGGGTGCTCCACCACATGGTGCTCTTCCGCGACCCCCAGCACTCGGCGCCGGCGATGGCCGCCAACTGCAAGTTCAAGGTCAACTCCCAGGTGCTCTACGCCTGGGCGCCGGGGGCGGGCCCGGTGGACACTCCGGCGGACGTCGGGATCCCGGTGAACGACGGCGACCAGCTGGTGATTCAGATTCACTACAACAACGCGAACAACGTCGTCGGCACCGATTCCTCCGGCGCGAAGCTGTGCCTCACCGATCAGCTGCGTCCCAAGGAAGGCGGCGTGCTCGCGGTCGGCCCGGCGCAGTTCTCGCTGCCGCCCAACTGCCCCAAGGCCACCACCGCCGGCGACTGCTACAACTTCAGCGGCACCGACTACAACGTCTTCACCGTCTGGCCCCACATGCACCTGAAGGGGCGGGCGCTGAAGTCGACCATCGGCAGCACCGTCGTCACCGACCGGCCCAACTACAGCTTCGGTGCGCAGTACCTGGAGAAGGCGAACTTCGTCTTCAAGAAGAACGACACGATGAACACCCGCTGCACCTGGGACACCACCGGCGTGACCGGCAGCACCCCGTTCGGCGAGGACACGTCGCAGGAGATGTGCTTCAACTTCCTCTATGTCACGCCGGTGCCGGCGGCAGCGTACTGCCCGTCGATTCCCCAAGCCGTGACCTGCCCTCCTTGACCGCCGCGACGTAAGCGGCGAGTAACGCTCGGCGTTTGAACGCCGATAATTCGGCCCGAATACCCCCTTTCACACCTTTGCCCCGCTCAGGGTCATAGGCGCACACGGATGGGGGAACGTCCCCCACCCCGCGTACCGCGTACCAATCGGCCGCCATCGGCGGCTCTTCAAGGGGAGTCATTCAGATGGGCGTTCTATTGCTGGTCGTCGGCCTGGCAGCATTGGGCTTTGGGTTGATGCAACACCTCAAGGAGAAGAAGATCCTCGCTGCGCCCTTCAAGAAGACGGGGGAGATCGCGCGCAATCCTGTCTCTTCCGATCCGAAAGGGATGATGTCGACGGAGGGCAACGTGGTGCCGCCGGCGACGGCGATCCTCTCTCCGCTCTCGAAGACGCCCTGCCTCTACTACGAGGTCGCGATCAGCCGGAAGTGGGAGAAGACGGAGCAGACGCAGGACGGCGCGAAGACCACCAAGGGCTCGACCAACGTCGACACCTTGAAGGGCGGCGCGGAGTTCGGCCTCGACGACGGCACCGGGCCGGTGATGGTCGACGCGAGCAAAGGCGGCGACTTCGACAACCTGAAGAAGCAGGGCGAAGCGGGCGGCGTGACGATGAGCGACGGCTACGTGAAGTTCGGCGAGCTGCGCATCCCCAAGCCGATTCACGTCGGTGACGACTACACGCTGGGCTACGAGGCGGTGGAGAAGATCGTCCCCGTGGGCGGCTCGCTGTTCGCCCTGGGCAAGCTCGAAGGCGGCAAGCTGAGCAAGCCGGGTTGGCGCTCGATGATGTTCTCGACCAAGGGCCGCGACGGGCTGCTCGCCTCGACCGCGAAGAAGAAGAAGTTCTCCTTCATCGGCGGCGGCATCGGCGCGGTGGCGGCGATTCCCCTGATGATCTTCGGGCCGAAGTCGGCGCCCGGCGTCGACACCCACTGCCACAACCAGCTGGCGTCGGCGATTCAGACCAAGTGCAACGACAACACCGCGACGGGCGGCGGTGAGGACTACGCGTGGAACGTCGAGAAGGCCGCGACCTACCACGTGAAGCTGATGCCCCCTGCCGGGAAGAAGTTCCCGATGATCCCGGTGATCACCATCACCAACGAGAAGGGTGACGTCGTCGGCACCGCCAACGGCAGCCCCGGGGAGTCGATCTCCGTCGACCAGGAGTTTCAGCCGGGCAAGTACACCATCAACATGAAGAGCACCGCCACCGCGAGCGCGAAGGTGAAGGGCGGCTACGACTTCTTCATGGAGATCAGTGGCGACGGCGTCGCGGCTCCGGCGCCCGCGGGTGAGGCGGTGGCGGCGGCGGACGGAAAGCCGGCCGAGGAAGGCGCTCCGGCGGCGGGCGGGGTCGCGGTGAAGAGCCTCGACAAGCTCGGGCTGAAGATCACCGTCCCGGCGGACATCACCTTCGAGGACAGCTCGATGGACTCGCCGGCGATGACCGCGGTGAGCAACTCGGAGTTCAGCCTCTCGGTCGTCCAGGCGGACACCGGGGTCTACGCCGAGACGATGGAGGCGCAGAAGAAGGAGCTCGCGCTCGACCCGAACAAGGTGAAGAAGTTCACCAAGGCCGAGAAGCTCCAGGGCGGCTGGGTGCTCGAGTGGGAGGCCGAGGACTTCATGGAGCACAAGCCGCTGTACGGGGTGAACGTGCAGAAGACCATCGGTGGCAAGCCCTACCAGTGCGCCCGCAACACCCCGACCAAGTCGGTGGCCGACGCGATCAGCGCCGCCTGCCAGAGCCTGGTCTCCGCGGTCGACGCGCCGATCGCCGCCGGTAAGCAGAAGAACGTCGCCTCCGCCGCCAAGCCGGGCAAGGCCGCGAAGTCGGGCAAGAAGAAGTAGGCCCAACACTCCTGCGGCAGTTTGGCGAAGGGCTCGGTCGATGGTGACCGGGCCCTTCGTCTTTGCGGTGGCTATGCTTCGCCACCTTCGTGCGGCGCAGGAGACTCCAGGCGATCGGGATGGCGGTGCTGATGGCGGTCGGCGGCGCGTACTCACTCGCGTCGGTCGACTGGTGCGGCCGCTGGGAGCGCGGCCCAGCCGCGCTGGTCAGCTCGGCGCGGGCGACTGGCGCGCTGCGCGCGGGTGCCGCGGCGGTGCGGCTCGACCCACCCTGGCCGGTGACGGTTGCGGGGTACGGGCCGGGCCGGCCGACGGTGTCACGCGCGAGCCACCCGCTCTTCGCCCGGGCAGTGGTGCTCCAGGTCGGCGAAGTGAAGGCGGCGATCGTCACCCTCGACGTGCTGCTGGTTCCGGAC
>JAYVRT010000132.1:0-2472 GCA_043776025.1 Archangiaceae bacterium
CGGACTCGATCATCGCCCAGTACTACTTGTCCTGGATCATCCGGCCGTTCGCTTCCTCGAGCTGCGCGAGGGTGTCGGCCTTGTACGACCAGTGAACGCGGTTCTTGTTGAACATCTCGACGCCGATGTGGACGTCGAAGCCCTTGTAGTTCTGGTTGATGTAGAGGTTGAACTCCTTCGCCCAGCCGATCGCCTTCGGCGTGTACGAGGAGTTCTTCAGCGTGGCGCTGCGGTCGATTCGATACATGTGTGCACCCCCCAATCGTCGGCGGGAAGTCCGTCGACGATCGCGGAGCCTAAGCGCATCGGGCGTCGGGCGTCTTGATCCGGATCAAGCGCTGCTTTCAGGACGCGGGCTTGTTGTGCTTCACCGCGCCGAGCTCTCCGCTGACGTAGCCGAACATGTACTCGCGGCCGGCATCGGTGGGGCGGTCCTTCGCACCCGCGGCGTCGTAGCTGGCCTTGAGCTTCGCGCTCAGGGTCTTGTCGCGGTTGATGGTGATGTCGGTGCCGGCCTCGGCGAACTTCTCGCCGACCTCGAGGATGTTCGAGCCGCTCATGCGCATGCAGCCGTGTGAGGCGGCGTGGCCGAGGTCCTTCTCTTCACTCACCGGGATGCCGTGGATGTACTGGGCGTAGGCGCCCATCGAGAGCTTGAGGATCCCCATCGGGTTGTCGATGCCACCGGGAATCGGCTTGGCCTTCGCCGCCCAGGCGCTGTTGGGCGGGTTCCACGGCTGGCGGGGCAGCACGTCCTGGACCTTGAAGTGGCTTCCCTGGGTGGGGAACTCGGCGCGGCCGGGCGAGGTGAGGTAGCGGGCGGCGACCTCGTCGTTCTTCCCCAGCACGTAGAGGCGGGTGGTGGTCGGATCCGAAATGTCGGCGACGATCCGGAACTTGTCCTTCTTGCTCCCGTCGGCGGGCGTCTGGCTCTTGAGGGTCGCGATCTGCTTCGAGGCCGCGGTGTCGAGCGCCTTGAGGGTGTTGCCGTCGACCGTCCCCGTCTGCTTCAGGTTCGCGCTCGCCTGGAAGGCCTTCACCGCGGCCTCGGTGCCGGGGCCGAACGCGCCGTCGATGCCCGCGCGCGGCTTGATGAAGCCCAGTGAGTAGAGGGCGGCCTGAAGGTTCTGCACCGAGGTGCTGTTGGGAGCGCCCTTCGCAATCGGCGGCACCGCGCCGGTGGCGAGCTTGGCGAGCAGCGGATCAGAGGAGAAAGCCTTGGTGCCGAGGCCGGCCGTCGGGCCGGTGGCGGGGGCGGTGACAGGTGCGGGGCCAGTGGTGCGAACGGGCATGTCGGGGTTCCCTTTCGATGAAGAGATCGTCAGCTTAGCCATGACCTGGGGCGGCTGCGAAGCTTCGGTGCGCCCCGGGGGTCAGCTGCGAGATCCGAGCAGCCGCCGCCACCACGGCACCGCAGGCGCGAGGTTCACGCGGGGCGAAGAGATCGGGACGCGCCGCGCGCCGGCGAGGTTGATCCGCGGAGCGGCCTCGACCTGGGGGGCGGCGACGCGGCTGAGCACCGGGAGCTCGTCGAGCGGGACCAGCTGTTCGAGGAGCTGATCTTCGAGCACCCGCAGTCCGCCAGCGGCCCAGGTGGGAGGAAGAAACTCGGGACGCGCTTCGAGGGTGGCGACGCACTCGCGCAGCCGCGTGGGGTTGGCGCCGAAGACGACGCCGGCGAGGCGACGGGGATCGGCCGGGGTGAGCTTCGCCGCGCCGTGGAGCGCGAGGCGAAACTCCTCGAGCGACTGCCAGCGATTCTTCGGGTCGAGTGCGATCGCGCGATCGAGGACGCTGGCGAGTTCAGCGGTGCATTGAGGATGAAGCGCGGGCGTCCACTTCGAGCGGCCTTCGACCACGTTATGCAGCATCTGAAGCTCGCGCGGCGCACCGAAGGGCCGTTCGAAGGTGAGCAGCGAGATCAGCACGCTCCCCATCGTGTGGACCCGCGAGCTCGGCAGCCGGGGGATTCCGCGCGCGTGCTCCGGAGACAGGCTGTACGGCAGGCGGGCGATCAGCCCCGCGCGGTCAATTGGGCCGACGCCGCGGTCCCGGTTCTGAGGGGAGTGGCCGAGGACGTGGTTGTGTTCGTCGATCGAGAGCGTGACCGCGCCGGTCAGCTCGACCCCGAACTGCTGCGCCGTCCAGGCGATGTTGGCGATCGACTCGTGGAGAGGCGGAATCGCCTCGACCGCTTTGATCCACCGCTCGGCGATCGCGAGCCAGACCTCGAGGGGGAAAGCGCGATCCGCCTGCCGCAGAGCCCGGCTGGCGCGGTCGAGATCGACGCCGCAGAAGCGCTCGAGCGTGACCCGAACCACGCCGCCCGCCGCTTCGATCTCGAGCACCTGCTGAAACGGCCGCGCCAGCGCCCGCGCCTGCTCCGCGAGCCCCGGCACCACGTCATCGGCGTCCTCTGAGGTCTCGACGACGAGCGGCACCTCGAGACCCGGCCGGGGGAAGCTCGGGCGA
>JAYVRT010000133.1:0-2471 GCA_043776025.1 Archangiaceae bacterium
TCCCGGACCGCGCCTACCCGGAAGCCAAGACGTCCACCAGCGAGCTGAAGCTCTCGGCCAGCCCCGACGGCAAGAACGGTGCGAGGTCCTGCAGCGCTCTGGGCCTCGACGCCCCGCTCTTCGGCCTGGCCCTGGCGGCCCTCAGCATCATCCGCCGCCGCAAGGTCTAAGCCGCCAACAAGGTTTCCGGCGGTCCCGACACATCTGTTTCAAGCTCCCCCCGTCGGCCTTACGCTGACGGGGGGATGCCGTTTTCTGAAGCAAAGGGGTTTTTCGGTAAGGAGCTCTCCATGCGCGCAGGTGCTCTCTGTCTGGCGGTCGTTGGGTGGGTCGGGTGCTCCGATGCCCGCATCGAGCCGAAGCCGGTGCAGCTCAACAACATCGACAACCGGCTGACGCTCAGCGGCCGCGTCTGCACCGACCCGCCGGACACCAACGGCTTCCCGGTGAAGGTGGTGCTGATCGTCGACCAATCCGGCTCGATGTGCGTCTCGGATCCCCCGGGCGCACAGGAAACGGCTGGGTTCTGCGAGGCCGCTGCCGCGCTGTTGCCGATGACGGGCACCAAGCCGGCGCGGGTGCGCGCGCTGGAGAAGCTGATTCAGCAGTTCTCGTTGCAGCCCAACGTCTCGGTGTCGCTGGTACCGTTCGAGACCAACGTCAAGAATCCCTACCCGGCCACGGTGGCTGCCGGCGCCTCCCGGTTCGCCTCGACGAAGGACCCCGCCGGCATCCTCTCCGCGATCGGCGCGCTCCAGGCGCAGCTGGGCAAGGGCACCGACTATCAGGGCGCGCTCAGCTACGCGTACACGCTGATCTCCGACGACATCAACCGCACCGCTGCCACCCGCCCTGAGGAGCTGCCCCGCACCCGCTACGTGGTGGTCTTCCTCACCGACGGCACGCCCTACCCGCGCTGTGCCGGCAACGACTCGCTGTCGACCTACGCCACCCCCGATCAGCCCGAGCTGCTGTGGGCCGACTCGTCGGGGTCGGGCGACTTCTGCAACCAGATCGACCCCCCGAACATGCCGGCGGTGATCACCGGCTTCGTCAAGGGCACCGACCGCAACCAGAACTACCAGCTGTTCAGCTACGTCGACCAGTTGATGGAGCTGCGCGACGCCTACAACATCGGCGACATCCGGCTGCACACCGTGCTGCTGTTCAATGACGCCGCGGTCGCGCTGTGCGGCGCGATCTGCCAGGACCTCTACGGCACCTACCCCAACTATTCCCCCGCGACCTACCCGCTGCAGGCGAAGAAGATCGCCACCTGGACGCTGCAGCAGCTGGCGCAGCGGGGCAACGGCGTCTACCAGGAGTTCGTCAACGGCGACATCGCGACCCTCGGCCTGGGCGCGCTCGACTACTCGTCGCTGGCCTCGCGCAACGTGATGAAGCAGCTGCTGGTGCAGTCGCTGTCCTCGGTGCCGGGAGACAACGACCGCGAGGTCGACACCGACGGCGACGGCCTGAAGGACGAGCGCGACCAAGCGTACAACAACAAGACGAACAACTTCTTCGCCGACACCGACGGCGACTGCTTCGACGACAACTTCGAGGTTCGCCATTACGACGAGGGCTTCCGCGCCGACGTGAAGGACAGCCGCGGCTGCGATCCGCTCTCGGTGCTGACGCCGGGCTGCACCTGCAACGACGACACCGACGGCGACGGCTTGTCTTCGTGGGTCGAGGTGTACATGCACACCAACCCCACTCTGATGGACACCGACGGCGACGGAATCCCCGACGGCATCGAGGTGCGCTACGGCCTCGACCCGCTCAAGCGCACCGCCAACGGCCTCGACACCGACGGCGACGGCATCCCCGACTCGCTGGAGATCCGTTCGGAGTCGAACCCGATCAAGCGGGACACGGTGTTCTTCGACAAGCAGGGCTACCAATACGAGACGAAGGCCGTCGAACAGCCCGACAAGAGCATTTGCTATGACTTCTCCGTGAGCAACCTTCAGCTGGTGACGCCGCCGAAGCGCGCCGGCTTCCGCCAGGGCTACAACCTGTTCAAGGTCTACTTCGCCCAGGCGCCCGAGTCGGGCGTCGCCACGGACTATGGAGTCTGGCGTAGCGCTTGTGCGTGGGCGCAGTACGATCCCCCCAGCATCCGGGTCCCGGCTGCGCCTGAACTTCGCTTCAACGACGGTGACTTCATCGCTCCTCGCATGCTCGCCAACCCGACCCAGTACCAGAACGGCTGCATCGGTACCGCGCCATGAGCTCACGCTGGGGGTTTCTGGTTGCTACCGGGGCGCTGGTGGCGGTCGCCGCGTCTTGCACCGACGTCTTTGTCTATGACGAGCGCCGCCAGGACGCGGTGCCCGCGGACCGCACGCTGTCGATGGTGGGCGAGTTCTGTACCCCCTCGGCCAACGACGTGATCCGGCCGATCAAGATCGTGCTCGCGATGGACGCCTCGCAGTCGATGGTCGTCACCGACCCCGACGGCACCC
>JAYVRT010000134.1:0-8110 GCA_043776025.1 Archangiaceae bacterium
GAGCCAGCCGCGCCGCTTCCGCCGCCAGCCGCGCCGGCACCTGCGCCGCGGGGAGGAAGCTGCCGAAGAGGCGCTCGGCGAAGCGCCGGTAGACGACGATCTCGACCTGCGCGTCGGGCAGGTTGGCGAGGTAGGCCGGAATCAGCTTCAGCTGGGCGGAGATCCCCTCGGGCCCCTGGCTGTGCGAGGCGTCGAGCACCAACACCACGCTCGGTCGCACCGGGGCGGCCTCGAGCACCTGCGCGGCGTCGAGCTCGAGCCGCCACAGCGTCCGCTCCACGCCCAGCGGGTAGGTCGCCCAGTGCGCCTCGGCGAGGTCGAACGCCGCGCGCGGCGCGCGGACCCGCAGGGCGAGCAGTTCCCCTCCTCCTTCCTCGGTCACCTCGGTTCGCACCTCGCCCACCGTGGCCCCGAGCGCGCGGCCAAGATGGAACTGCGGCGCGAGGAAGCCTTCCTCCAGCGGATAGTCGAACCGCCAGCCGCCCTCCTCGTACACCGCGGGCACCTCGAGCTCGTACGCCACGTCGGCCGTCGCTCCGGGGGCGACGCCGAACAGGCCGAGCTCGACGGCGTCGTTGCCGCCCCAGCGCAGCGCACCGAGCGTCGATGGGGCCGCCGCGCCCTCGCCCGTGAGCAGGTCCCACCGCGCCTGGGCTGCCTCCAGGCCCATCAGCTCCGCCGGCTGCCAGCGATGGTCGGCCTCGAGCCTGAACCCGGTGGCGATCGCCCCTTCTGGGAGCGACAGCGGGTGGCTCAGCGACTGGTATTCGGCGGTGTCGTTGCGCAGCTGCCGCGAGACGCTCAGGCGTGCCACGCCCCCTTCGAAGCGAACCGCCACCGCGTGCGACAGCTCGTTGAGCTTCGCCTCGGGCGGTGGCGCGCCCATCGCCGCGAGGTCCTGGGGCGAGCAGCCCGTCACCCAAAGCAATGCAGCGGCGAAGATCGGCTTGCGCATGGAGGTACGGACACCGCGCGAACGGTTTCGTTCCCGGGCGGCTGGAGTAGAACCCACCCGCGATGACGACCCCCAACCGCCGGCGCGCCGTCCGTCAGATCACCTGCGTCCCAGCCGGCGTCGCGACCGCCGAGAAAGACAGGATTGGCCTGATCCGCGACGTCAGCGTCCAGGGCGCCCTGGTCTTCAGCAAGAGCCGGTTCACTGTCGATGACGTGTTGCGGCTGAGCATCTGCGTCGACATGAACGACGCCCACAACCTCGACGTGAAGGGGCGGATCATCCGCGTCGAGCGGCTGCTCGAGGGCTTCTGGGCTTTCAAGCTCGGCGTCGTCTTCGAGCCGCCGCGGGAAGACCTCGCGTCAATCTTCAAGGAGTTGGCCGACCGCCAGGCGCGGCTGTTCGGCAGCGCTGCGCCCTGACCCGGTGCGGCAAGCAGTTTAGTGCCGCTGACGTCTTGATCTGGGTCACGACGAAACAGCGGGCTTGATCCAGATCAAGGCTCCCCTCTGGGCGACTCGCCACTGTGGCTGGTATGGCGACGCCGATCAGCGGGTGGGAGATGGTGAGCACCGGGGTGTTGAAGGCGTTTGACGTGCCCGCCGCGGCGCCTCGAGACGGGTGGGTCCTGGTGGAGATCGCCGGGTGCGGCGTCTGCCACACCGACGTCGGATTCCTCTACGACAACGTCCCGACCAGGCACCCGCTGCCGTTGGTGCTCGGCCACGAGATCTCCGGGGTGGTGGTCGCGACCAGCCCTTCGACCCGCGCGTGGGAGGGCCGGCGGGTGATTGTCCCCGCGGTGACTCCCTGCGGCGAGTGCGCCTTCTGCAAGGCGGGCCACGTCACCGCCTGCCGCAGTTCGATGATGCCGGGCAACGACCACTCCGGCGGCTTCGCCACCCACGTCGAGGTCCCCGCGCGGGGTCTGTGCCCGGTGGATCCTCCCGGCCAGTTCGGCGGGCTGATCGGCGTCGACCACCTCGAACTGTGGGAACTCTCAGTGCTCGCCGATGCGATCTCCACCCCGCTGCAGGCGATGCGCCGCTGCTCACTGGCGGCCGGCGAGGTCGCGGTGATCATCGGCGCCGGCGGCGTGGGCGGCTACGCGGTGCAGATCGCCGGGGCGCTCGGCGCTTTCGTCGTCGCCCTCGACATCGACAGCGCGAAGCTCGAGCGCGCCACCGCGCTGGGCGCGAACCTCACTCTCGACGCCCGCACCGCTCCGAAGGAACTGAAGAGGGCGATCGGCGCGGCGGCGAAGAGCGGCGGCGGCCGGCCCGATGCCTGGCGAATCTTCGAGATGAGCGGCAGCAGGGCGGGCCAGGAGCTGGCCTTTGGGCTCCTCACCCAGGGTGGGTCGATCTCCATCGTCGGCTACACCTCCGAGGCGGCCACGGTGCGCGTCTCCAACCTGATGGCCTTCGACGCCACCGTCTGGGGCAACTGGGGCTGTGACCCGGCGCTCTACCCCGAGGCGCTGCAGCTGGTGACCTCGGGCAAGGTGAAGATCCGCGGCCTGGTCCGCAAAGAGCCGCTGGCGAAAGCCCCGAGCGTGCTCGACGCCGTTCACCACCACGCCTTCGCCGAGCGGGTGGTGCTGGTCCCTTAGCCCTTCTTCAAGCCTTCCAAGGAGCCGTCGCATGTCCCTTCACGACCACAATCTGTCCACTCATAGCTTCGAGCGCATCCGCTACCAGACCCACCCGGCGAAGCGGCCCGACGGCACCGAGGCGACCGGGCTGCACCACGTGTGGATCACGCTCAACAACGAGAAGGAGCTCAACAGCTACACCACCGACACGATCAAAGAGGTGATCCTCGCCTTCCGGCGGGCGAGCAACGACCGCTCGGCGGTGTGCGTCGTCTTCACCGGCGCCGGGACCCGCGCCTTCTGCACCGGCGGCAACACCCGGGAGTACGCCGAGGAGTACAGCGGCCGGCCGCAGGAGTACCGGCAGTACATGCGGCTGTTCAACGACATGGTGAGCAGCATCCTCGCCTGCGACAAGCCGGTGATCTGCCGGGTCAACGGGATGCGCATCGGCGGCGGCCAGGAGATCGGCATGGCCTGCGACTATTCGATCGCCTCCGACCTCGCCCGCTTCGGCCAGGCGGGCCCCAAGCACGGCAGCGCACCCGACGGCGGCGCCACCGACTTCCTCCACCTCTACGTGGGCATCGAGCACGCCATCTCGTCGGTCACCGCCTGCGACCCGTGGAGCGCTCACAAGGCCGCGCGGCTGGGCCTCATCAGCGAGGTGGTGCCGGCGCTGAAGGTCGACGGCAAGTTCGTCCCCAACCCGCTGGTCGTCTGCGACAAGTGGGTCGAGCCCGAGACGGGGAAGATCGTCTACGGCGAGTCGAAGGAAGGCGAGGCGCTCGCCAAGGGCAAGGCGCTGCTCGCCCAGGGCACGGTGGACCTTTCGCTGCTCGACGAGGCGGTGGAACGGCTGTGCGCCAAGCTGCTGCTCACCTTCCCCGACTGCACCGTGAAGACGCTGGAGAGCATGCGGAAGAAGAAGCTCGAGCACTGGGACCAGAACAAGGAGTCCAGCCGCGCCTGGCTCGCGCTCAACATGATGACCGAGGGCCAGGCGGGCTTCACCGCCTTCCACTACGGCGAGAAGCAGCGGGAGATCGACTTCGTCGGGCTGCGCCAGCGGCTGGCGAAGGGGGAGCTGTGGAACGACGCCCTGCGCGAGGCGATCGAGCCCATCGGGGCGCGGCCGTCGGAGATCGCCTCCCGCGGCTCGAAGAAATGAAGGTCCACGTCAGCCACGTCGGGCCGCTCGACACCCTTCGGCTGAAGCTCGACAAGCCCAAAGGCAACGTCCTCGATGGTCCGCTGGTGGCCGAGCTCACCGAGGCGTTGGAGCGGGGCGCGGCCGACCCTTCGCTGCGCGCGATCCTCCTCGAGGCGGCGGGAAACGACTTCTGCTTCGGCGCCTCCGTCGAGGACCACCTGCCGGGCCAGGTGAAGGCGATGCTCCAGGGGCTGCATCGGCTGGTGCGGGCGATGGTCGAAGCGCCGGTGCCGGTGCTGGTCGCCGTCCAGGGGCGGTGCCTCGGCGGTGGCTACGAGCTCGCGCTCGCGGGCTCGCGCATCTTCGCCACCGCCGACGCCACCATCGGCCAGCCCGAGGTAAAGCTTGGGCTCTTCGCTCCCGCGGCGACCGCCCTGCTGCCCCACCGGGTTGGCCACGCCCGCGCCGAAGAGCTGCTGCTCTCTGGCCGCAGCCTCAAGGGCGTCGAGGCGCTGTCGCTGGGGCTGATCGACGAGCTCGCCACCGAGCACACCCCCTCCGCGCTCGCGCTCGCGTGGGTCGAGCACAGCCTGCTGCCGCTGTCGAAGAGCGGCCTGCGCTTCGCCTGCCGCGCCGCCCGCCTGCGCCGCGCCGCCGCGGTGCGCGAGGACCTCGCCGCCCTCGAGCGCCTCTACCTCGACGAGCTGATGACCACCCCCGACGCCACCGAGGGGCTGCATGCCTTCCTCGAGAAGCGCCAGCCGCGCTGGACGGCAGGAGCCGCCAAATGAACGCCGACGAAATCATCGCCCACTGTGAGCGGCTCTACGCCGACACCAGCCTCGACGCGGTGAAGCAGTGGAAGTTGAAGCACCCCGGGCGGCCCGCTGTCGGCCACCTGCCGGTCTACGCGCCGCGCGAGGTGGTGCACGCGTGCAAGGGGCTGCCGGTCGGGCTCGCCGGCGCGGGCGACCACATCGACATCGTCAAGGGCGACGCCTGCTTCCAGAGCTACATCTGCCACCTCCCCCGCTCGACGGTGGAACTGGGCCTCACCGGGGATCTCGACGTCCTCGACGGGATGCTCTTCCCCAGCACCTGCGACGTCATCCGCAACCTCTCCGGAATCTGGAAGCTGCTCTTTCCTCGGAAGATGGTGCGCTTCATCGACCTGCCGCAGAACCTCTCGGTGTCGCTGGGCGGGAAGTTCTACCAGCACGATCTCGAGGGGCTGATCTCCGACCTGCGCGGCATCGGCGGCGCGAGCCCGACCACCGAGGAGCTCAACGCCTCGCTCGC
This sequence comes from Archangiaceae bacterium, assembly GCA_043776025.1. Lineage (GTDB taxonomy): Bacteria > Myxococcota > Myxococcia > Myxococcales > Myxococcaceae > JAYVRT01. The sequence continues at coordinate 5,002 of JAYVRT010000134.1, forward strand.
GGCCTTCAACACCAACCGCCGCGCCCTCAAGGAACTCTACGCCGTTCGCGCCGACGCGCCCTGGCTGATTCCCGCCGACGAGTGCTTCCTCGTGACCCGCGCCGGGTTCACCCTCGACGTCGACGAGCACACCCAGCTGGTGCGGGACTTCATCACCGCCGCGCAAAAGCGCACCCACCGGCAGGAAGACCGGATCCGGGTGGCGATCATCGGCTCGTTCTGCGAGCAGCCGCCGATTGGCCTCTTGCGCACCATCGAGCGCAGCGGCTGCTACATCGTCGACGACGACCTCAACCTGGGAATGCGGTGGATCCAGGGTGACGTGCCGGCGACCGACAAGCCGCTGGCTGCCCTGGCCCAGGCCTACTGCACCCACAGTGTCTGGGCTTCGACCCGCTATGAGAACGGCCAGCCCCGCGGGCCACAGTTGGTGGCCCAGGTCCGCCAGCGCCGCGCCGACGGGGTGGTCTTCGCGGCGCCTTCGTTCTGCGATCCGGCGCTGCTCGACCAACCGCCGCTTCAGAAGGCGTGCAGCGAAGCGAAGATTCCCTTCATCTCCTTCAAGTACGCCGAGAACACCGGCCAGTTCCAGGGCATTCGCGAGCAGGCGGGGACGTTCTCCGACTCGCTCAAACTGTGGGGTGCAGCATGAGCGGCGAACCGGTGAAGGTGGCGGAGAAGGACGTCAGCCAGGAGCGGCAGAAGGCGATGCTCGCTGCCCACTTCAAGAAGCTCTCCCACGCGAAGGCGGACGGGAAGAAGGTCGCCTACACCTTCGTCCCGGGAAACCTCACCGAGCTGCTCGGGGTCTTCGACATGCTCCCGGTGTACCCGGAGATCAACGCGCTCCAGTCGGGGATGCGGCAGAAGAGCGGCGGCTACATCCGCGAGGCCGAGCGGCTGGGCCACAACGAAGACGTCTGCACCTACGTCAAGTGCGACATCGGGATGATGACCCAGGGCAACATCGGGCCGACCGGTGAGCAGGTGCCGCCGCCGGACCTGCTGCTGCTCAGCTACACCGGCTGTTTCACCTTCCTCAAGTGGTTCGAGCTGCTGCAGAAGGAGTACGGCTGCGAAGTGGCGATGCTCCACGTGCCCTACGTGCCGGGCCAGGCGCCGACCGAGGAGATGCGGCAGTACATCGCCAAGCAGCTGCGGGAGGACATCATCCCCGCGCTCGAACGCATCAGCGGGAAGAAGTACGACGAGGCGGCGCTCAAGGCGCGGCTGAAGAAGAGCGCCCAGGCGGAGAACGACCTGGTCTGGGTGCTGGAGAGCGCGAAGCGGCGGCCCTCGCCGATCGACGGCTACTTCGGCGCCGTCTATTACGTCGGGCCGATCTTCACCGCCTTCCGGGGCAGCCCGGAGTGCATCGACTACTATCAGGCGCTCAAGGCCGAGGTGCAGGCGCGCATCGATCGCCACGAGGGCCCGGTGACGCCCGATGGCACCCTGACGCAGGAGAAGTACCGGCTGGTGGTCGAGGGGCCGCCGAACTGGACCCACTTCCGCGACTTCTGGCGCATCTTCCACGACGAGGGCGCGGTCTTCGTCGCCTCGACGTACTCCAAGGTCGGCGGGCTCTACGACACCGGCTTCCGCCACGACCAGTCGGACGACCCGCTGCTCGCGCTCGCCGACTACTGCATGGGTTGCTACACCAACCTCTCGCTGCCGCAGCGGGTGGACCTGCTCGAGAAGTACGTGCGCGAGTACCGGGCCGACGGCTTCATCTTCAACTCGGTGAAGAGCTGCAACTCGTTCTCCGCCGGGCAGTTGGTGATGTTGCGCGAGCTGGAGAAGCGCACCGGCGTGCCCGGGGCGTTCATCGAGACCGACCTCGTCGACCCCCGGTACTACAGCCAGGCGAACATCAAGAACCGCATCGAGAGCTACCTGCAGATGCTCGCCCAACGAAAGGGCGGCGCGCCGGCGCCAGCGCCGAAGAGCGGGATGGCGCTGCCGGTGCTCGGGCAGAAGGGGGCCTGACGATGGACACCTCGATTGGCATCGACCTCGGCTCGACCACCACCAAGGCGGTGCTGGTGGACGACACCGGGAAGGCGATCGGCTTCGGGCTGACCAACACCCGCAGCAACTACGACGTCGCGGCGAAGGTGGCGCGGGCCGAGGCGCTGGCCGACGTGCAGCTGTCTCGCCTCGAAGCGCTGATGGCGAGCGACGGAATCCCCGAGGCGGGCAAGGTCGTCGACGGGCTGCGGCGCGCGTCGCGGCTCGAGTCGGCGACCCGGCGGCTCAAGCAGCTGTCGGCGCGGTGCCTCGAGCTGGTGACCGACGGGCCCGACGGCGGAAAGGCGGTGGCGCTGAAGATGGCGCGCCTGTTCGACCACCTCAACGAGCACACCGACGAGGTCTTCGCCCCGCTGGCGGCGGACCGTTCCCGGTTCTTCCGGGACACCGTCGGGGGCCACTTCCTCCTCGCGGCGGAGGAGGCCTCGCGCAAGCGGGAGCTGTCCTACGAGGTCGCGGTCGGCGCGTACGACCGGGCGATCGTCGAGGTGGAGAACGCCGAGGACGCGAGCGACATCGACGAGCTGCTCCATGCCTCGGTGACGCGCGCCGGCTTCGACGCCGCCACCACCGCGGCGGTGAAGCGGGCCTGGGGGAAGCTGGCTGCGGACCCGGTGCGGGTGAAGCAGATGGTCGGCACCGGGTACGGGCGGCAACGGCTGCCGTTTCCCAAGGAGTCGATTCGCAGTGAAATCCTCTGCCACGGTCTGGGCGCCCACGCGCTCTTCCCCGACACCCGCACCGTGCTCGACATCGGCGGGCAGGACACCAAGGCAATCCAGATCGACGGCACCGGGGTGGTGACCAGCTTCCAGATGAACGACCGCTGCGCGGCCGGCTGCGGCCGCTACCTGGGCTACATCGCCGACGAGATGAACCTCGGCATCCACCAGCTGGGGCCGCTGGCGATGGCGGCGACCCGCCCGGTGCGGATCAGCTCGACCTGCACCGTGTTCGCTGGCGTCGAGCTGCGGGCGCGGCTGGCGCTGGGCGAGAAGCGGGAGAACGTGCTGCGCGGCCTGCACCGGGCGATCGTCCTGCGGGCGATGAGCCTGCTCGCGCGCTCGGGCGGCGT
>JAYVRT010000135.1:0-2463 GCA_043776025.1 Archangiaceae bacterium
CCGGTGGACCTCTACCTGCAGAACCAGCGGCTCGTCCCCAAGGACACCGTGATGCGCACCACCTGCACCTGGACCAACGCCAAGGACACCGCGCTCGCCTACCCCCACGAGATGTGCGCCACCTTCGGGCTCTTCGCCGGCACCAAGGAAGCGATGGTCTGCCGGAAAGGAAAGTAAGTGAGGGCGGCTCTCCTTGCGCTCTTCGCCCTCGCAATGGGTGCCTGTGGCCCGGCGCCGGTAAAGGCCACGCCCGGCGGCACCGCCGAGTTCCGCTTCACGCTCTCGGACCAGGTGAAGGCGAGCCCGGTGCTCGTCGATCCGCTGCTCGGCACCGTCTACGGCAACATTTTTCTCCAGGAAGACGTGGCGGTGGACGGCCCGCGGAAGGACGCGATGCAGTTCGGCGCGGTCGAGCTGGCGAACGTCGACCTGCGCACCGAGAAGGTCAGCGCTGTTTCCTACATCACCGCGAAGCTGGCCCCCGGCCACTACGTGTTCCTCGGCTTCTACGACGTCGACGGAAACGGCGCGGTCACCCACGATCCCGATCCGGGCGACCCGGCGACGCTGGCGCTCACCAACAAGTTCGACATCACCGACGCAGTCCAGACCAAGCGCCTGGTCGCCTTCGAGATCGTCTTCAACTAGAGGGCCGCCCGATGCGTGCGTCTGTCTGCTTTGCCGCGGTGCTGGGGCTGTTGGCCTGTGGGCAACCCCCGGCGACCCTCACCCAGGTTCAGACCGAGGTCTTCGCCAAGAGCTGCGCCTTCACCTCCTGTCACGTCGGCAGCAGCCCCGCGGGCATGCTCAATCTGGAGGGCAAGACCTGGGCGAAGGTCGTCAACGTCACCGCCTTCGGCACCCAGGCCGAGCTCCTCGTGGTCGCCGGCAAGCCCGAGGCTTCGTTTCTCTTCAAGAAGCTCACTGGCAAGCCGCCGATCGCCCCGATGCCGCCTGACCAGCCGCTGGACGCCGAGCGGCTCGAGATGGTGCGCAGCTGGATCGCCAACGGCGCGAAGGACAATTAGAGCCCCAGTGGTTTTGATTGGTTACGTCGAACGCAACCTCTGGGGGCCGGGTGCGACAATGTCTGTATGACGGTCTCTCTCCGCCCCGCGCTTTCCAGCCTCATCAACACGATTCGAGGCTCCAGCCAGGTCGACAGCGGGAAGCTCGAGCGCTTCCAGAAGCCGGTCGCCCGGGTCAACCGCCGCCCCGCTGGTTTTGCCGACGGCTTCGATGGCGCCCCCGCCAAGAGCCCGCGCCTCGCGGCCGCGCAGAACGCGACTCCCGCGCCGCGCCCGGGCGTGACGACCGCGACCCACCTTCACCGCGATGGATTCGATGTGGCCGCCCGGAAGCCGGTTGAGCTGGCTCCGAAGTTGGCCCCGCGCATGGCGGCCGTCGCCAAGGCGCGCGTCAACGTGATGCGGTTCTAAATCACGTCGAGCTTGTGACCCAGGACCCGCTTCTTCTCGTCCGGGCCGTGGGTCTCGATGTCCAGCGCCATCTCGAGCAGATCGAGGAGCGCCGCCTTCGAGTCGATGTCGTCCGCCGACATCAACGTCACTTCGACCGGCAGCCGGTTCTCCGCCGGTACCGGCTCGGCTTCAAGCGGCTTGCCGCTGGGATCGAGCTCTTCGACCAATAGGTCGCCGTCACGATGGATGGTGTAGCGCCGGTGCATGCGGTCATCTTATCGTCCCGCGCGCACATGGCTCGGTCCCTCACCACCCTCGCGACGTTATTCTTGAACAGCCGTTCGGTCTTCAAGGCTTCGTTGAAGAACCCGGTGCTGATCTGGAAGGCGCCGCCCTCGGAAGTCAGCGGCCAGAGCTGGCAGGGCACCCACTCCGGCGTCGGCCCCTCGAGGCCTCACGAGGGAGCGGCGCTGGTGTTCGACGTGCTCAAGGACTCGAGCAAGCAGAACGCCTTCGCGATGGGCGTCACCATCGGCCGGGTCGACAGCAACGACATCCCGCTCGACGACGTCAGCGTCAGCCGCTTCCACGCCTGGCTGCAGAAGGACCCCAGGGAAGGCTGGGTGCTGTGCGACGCCGACAGCAAGAACGGCACCTGCGTCGACGGCACCCGCCTCAAGCCCAATCAGAAGGTGCCGGTGAAGGACAAGGCGAAGCTCAAGTTCGGCGAGGTCGAGGTGATCTTCCTCGAGGTCGACGCGCTGATCGCGATGATGGAAGAGATGATGAAGGCCTCGAGCCCGCGGGCCTGAAGGCGCCTCTTCAGGGATCGAAGCGGTAGCCCTGGCCCCGTACGGTGACGAAGTGCTTCGGCTCGTCGGCGGCCGGCTCGAGCTTCTGCCGCAGCTGGCTGATGAAGTTGTCCACCGTGCGGGCGGTGCCCTCGTAGCCGTAGCCCCAGGCGGCGGCGAGCAGCTCGTCGCGCGAGAAGGCGCGGCCGGGGTGGGTGGCGAAGTGAAGCACCAGCTTCAGCTCCTGCGCG
>JAYVRT010000136.1:0-2462 GCA_043776025.1 Archangiaceae bacterium
TCGGGTCGGCGTACTTCATCCTCGTCGAGCCCCAGGTGGACCTGCGGTTCTTCGATGGCAAATGGGGGCTGGGAGTCGGAGTGCCGTTGCGCATCGAACTCGTCAGCTTCGAGGCCGAGGCCGAGGGGGCTCCGACGAAGTTCCTCGGACGAATCCGCAAGGAAGACTGGGACTCGTTCCACGACTTCGGGCGGCTGCTCAAGTACGTCAGCTATGGCCGCAAAGAGGACAACCTCTATGTCAACATCGGCCAGCGGTACGCGACCACCATCGGTCACGGGGCGCTGATGCGGCGCTATGCGCCGAACATCGACATCGACTACCCCCGGGTGTCGGTCGAGGTCGATGCCTACAACGATCTCGGCGGCTTCGAGCTTTTCGTCAACGATCTGTTGCAGTGGAACCAGCTGGCGGGAATCGCCTTCATCAAGCCGCTGAGCTTCCTCCACTCATCGAACCTGCTGGTGAAGTCGCTGTCGATCGGCGTCTCGGGCGCCACCGACTGGCAGGCTCCGCTCTCGCTCAAGCTCAGCGATCTCGGTGCCCGGCAGGTGTCGATCGCCGATCGCCGGCTGCTCACCACCGACCGCGCGGTCGGGCTCTTCGGGTTCGACGCCGAGGTGAAGGTCTACAAAGACGACCACATCGACTTGAAGCCCTACGTCGACTACTCGCTGATGGCCGGTGGCGACGGCGGGCTCACCATCGGCGCGCTCGGCCGCTTCAACGTCGGGCGCAGCACGGTGAGCGCGTTCCGGCTCGTCGCCGAGCTGCGGCTGCTGGGCAACCGTTTCCAGCCTTCGTACTTCGATACCTTCTACGAAGTGGAGCGGGTGATCTCCAACTTCGACGAGACCCGCACCCTCGACGGAGCGATTCAGTACCGCACCAAGCAGGATCTCATCCTCAACCAGGGGCTGGGCTCGCGGGCGGGTTACTACCTCGAGGCGAGCTGGGGCATCCGGGGCGCGATTGGCTTCACCGTCTCGCTCGAGGGCGTCTCCAACTCGGCGCAGAAGAACTTCGTCGCGCACCTCGAACTGCCGCTGCTGTCGTTCTTCCAGCTCTTCGGCAGTTACTACAAGCGCGGGTTCTCCGACTTCAGGGAGTTCGGCGACCTCGACCAGCGCTCGGTGGTGTTCGCCGGTGCGCGGCTGAAGGTGCTGCCGTTCTTCTTTATCAACGGCAGGGCGTACAAGACCTTCCGGGTCAACATCGCCAGCCAGCGCTACGACAACCAGTTCGGCTTCCTCATCGACGCCGAGATTGGCTACGAGTTCGGCGGGAAGAAGGCCGAAGCGATGCCCAGCGGTACGACGCCCGCCACCGAGCCTGCCCCGGCCGCTCCGCCGCCGGTCAGCTGAGAGTCTCAAGGGCTGCGGGGCCGAAGCGGGCGAGGGTCCCCCCGGATTGCAAGCGTCTCGTGTCTCTTGCGCGAACGTGCTGTGCTGAGCGGCTCGCTCTTCCACCTTGGGGGTTCGCATTGGCCGCATTCCGGTTGGGCGTCGCGCTTTTCGTCGTGGGAATCTTCGGCTGTGGCGGTTCGTCGCAGAGCGCGGGCCGTGACCCCGTCAGCCTGCTCAGCAAGAGCAGCAGCGTCTCCGCCGCTGCGAGCGTGAGCCAGAGCATCACTTTCATCACCGCGCCTCCGAGCATGACGGTGGGCGGCCCCCCGTACACGGTGGCCGCTGCGGCGACTTCGGGGCTGGTGGTGACCCTCAGTTCGCTCACGCCCGGGGTGTGCAACGTCTCCGGGAGCACGGTGACCCCGCTCTCCGTCGGCACCTGCATCATCGCCGCGAACCAGCCGGGGGACGCGACCTACCTGCCAGCGCCTCAGGTGACCCAGGCATTCACCATCACGAAAGGAAACCAAAGCATCAGCTTCACCAGCGCGGCGCCGAGCATGACGGTGGGCGGACCCACGTACACGGCGACCGCGGTGGCGACTTCGGGGCTTGCGGTGACCTTCAGTTCGCTCGCGCCCGGGGTGTGCAACGTCTCCGGCAGCACCGTGACCGCGGTCTCTGTCGGTACCTGCATCATCGCTGCGAATCAGGCAGGGGACGCGAACTACAACCCCGCGGCTCAGGCGACGCAGATCTTCAGCATCGCGAAAGGAAACCAGAGCATCAGCTTCACCAGCGCGGCGCCGAGCATGACGGTCGGCGGACCCACGTACACGGCGACCGCGGTGGCGACTTCGGGACTTGCGGTGAGCTTCAGCTCCACCACTCCTGCCGTGTGCACCGTCTCCGGCAGCACGGTGACTGCGGTCTCCGCCGGCACCTGCACCATCGCCGCGAACCAGCCAGGGGACGCGAACTACAACCCCGCGCCCCAGGCGACGCAGACCTTCAGCATCGGCCCAGGTAACCAGAGCATCAGCTTCACCAGCGCGGCGCCGAGCATGACGGTCGGCGGACCCACGTACACGGCGACCGCGGTGGCGACTTCGGGAC